>VXPR01000379.1 GCA_009839405.1 Gammaproteobacteria bacterium | reverse complement strand
GCAGAATGCCTTCCCTCCGAGAACCGTCCCATTGCCAAGTCCGACAGACTGCTAGCTGCGAGTGAACGCGAGCACGAAGGCCAGCAGTTCGCGCCAGGGCGCACTATCAGGGCCTTCGGCGGGAGGGCAGAATGCGCCCCCCTCCAACGTTGATCCCGCCCCAGTGACTTTGCGTTCGTTTCAAGCCGTTTGGTGTGGGCACCGGTTTGTCCGCGAGGTGGTGCTCATCTATCCAGTGTACGCGGTGATGATGACCGAGAACGTCTCGGAGTTCGCCTTTGCGACGTTGCTGGCGTTCTGGTCGGCGTCGGTGCTGTTCGCGGAGATTCCGTCCGGGACACTTGCCGATCGCGTGTCGCGAGTGCGCCTTATTGGGCTGTCCGGGGTCATCAAGGGCCTTGGTTTCCTTACTTGGTTCCTGCTGCCGAGCTACGGCGGCTATCTGTTGGGTTTCGTCCTCTGGGGCGTGGGATCGACGCTTCGATCCGGCACCGAGGAAGCGTTGCTGCACGACACGCTGCACAAGCTAGGCGTACCGGAGCGGTTCGAGCAGATCCACGGACGCGGCGCCGCGGCTGGCAGCCTCGGCACCATCGTCGCCTTCCTCGGTGGCGGCTATTTGGCAGAGCATTCGGGATTCGAACTGCCGCTGGTGCTGTCGGCGCTCGGTCCTTGGATCGCGGCGGCCGTCGCCTGGCTCGGCCTCAACGACGTTCCACGCACCGGCCCTCCGCCCCAAGAGCACGAAGCCTATTTCGACACCCTGCGAGCCGGCGTTCGGGAGGCGGTGGGGCGTCCGCTGGTGTTTCGCGTGGTGCTGATGACGGCATCCATCGCCTGCATCTGGGGCTTGATGGACGAGTTCATGCCGGTGTTCCTGACGGAGAAGGGCGGGGTCACGCTGTTCGACATCGGCATCGTCTATGCCGCGAGTTCAGGCGCCAACGTGGTCGCCGTTGCCTTGGCGCATCGCATTCCCGCACGCACGCCGCGTCGCGTGGCGGCGGTGTTCGGCGTTGCAGCCGTCTTCCTTGCCCTTTCCGTACCCACGTCCGGCTACGTCGCCGCCGCCATCCTGGTGATCTCGTTCGGCATCAACGGCGCCGCGAGCGTGCTGCTCACCGGGCAGCTGCAGCGCGCCATCAAGGGCCATGCGCGGGCAACGGTCACGAGCGTAGCCGGCACAGGGGCGGAGCTGACGGGCATTTCGCTGGCTCTGGCTGGCGGCGGCGCCGCAGAGCTCGCGGACTGGCACACCACTACGACGTTCTTCGCCGCATTGGCACTGCTGCTCGCGGCGGTTTTCGTGATGCGGGGCATCGGTGCCACTCCTGACGACGAGCGCGCGCCGGGCTAGCCGGGAGCCCAGCAGCAGCCAGTGCCTCGTAGGGGCGGGGCTTGTCCCCGCCCGTCTTGAATGTCCCGATGCATTCGTCGAAGCACAGCAGTTCGCGCAAGCGAACTGCCAACGCATCCGTTCGCTGTTGCGATAGTTTTCTACGACGCAGGCTCCGAGCCGTCGTTGGATAGGGCATTCTTGCGCCACGGGCTTACTGTAGTGAGGGATGGGGTGCGTGCATCGGATGGGGCCACCGCCGGGCGGCGGCGCTGGCTTGGCATAGTTTGGTGCCTGGCGACGCTGGTGGTTGGCGCGCAAGAGATCGAGTTCCGACACGGCACGTCGTATCTCGAACCCCTCAAGTACCCAGCCGACTTCCAGCATTTCGACTACGTGGACGCGAATGCCCCAAAGGGCGGCACTTTGCGCGCCGCACAAATGGGCACGTTCGACAGCTTCAACGGCATCCTCGATCGCGGCCGCGTCGCCCGTGGCGTCGAGCGGCTGGGCGAAGGGGCGCTGATCTACGATCGGCTGCTCGAACAGGCGGTGGACGAGCCGGCGAGCTACTACGGGCGCCTCGCCTCCGGTGTGTGGGTGGCGGACGATTTCCGCCAGTTCGCCTTCCGCATCCGCGACGGTGCCCGCTGGCACGACGGCGAGCCCCTTACCGTCGAGGACGTCGTGTTTACGTTCCACACCTTGCAGGAGAAGGCCGCCGTCGGCGTGCGCACGGCCTTGATGGAGCTTGGCACCATCGAGCAGATCGGGCCGAACGAAGTGTTGTTCTCCATTCGCCCGGAAGCCATTGCCAATCCAGACCTCGTGTTCGCGGTCGCCAGCTACTCCATCCTGCCGAAGCACTATTGGGCGACCCGCGACATCACCAAGACGACGGTGGTGCCGCCCTTGGGCAGCGGCCCCTATCGGGTCAAGGAATTCAAGTTCACCCGCAGCATCACCTTGGAGCGAGTGGCCGACTACTGGGGCGAGGACTTGCCCGTCAACCGGGGCCGCCACAACTTCGACCTCGTCAAGTATGACTACTTCCGTGACGAGTCGGTGATGCTGGAGTCGCAGAAGGGCGACGTGATCGACATCCGCACCGAAACCGTATCCAAGAACTGGATGACCGGCTATGGCTTTCCGGCGGTGCGGGAGGGGCTGTTCAAGCGCGAGTTGGTGCATCTCAGCCGGCCGTGGGGGCTGTGGGCGCCCGTGATATGGAACCTCGACAGTCCCAAGTTCCAGGATGTGCGGGTGCGCGAGGCGCTGTGGCTGCTTTCGGAGTTCCGCCTCACCAACCGGATGCTGATGTATGGCTTCTACAACTACGCCAAGAGCTATTTCTACAACTCGCCCATGGCCTCGGAGGGATTGCCGTCGGCGCGTGAACTCGAACTGCTCGAACCTTGGCGCGGCAAGATTCCGGACCGCGTCTTCACCGAACCGTGGCTCGGCAACGAGACTTCCGGCTACGGCTTCAACCGCGACAACGTCAGGCGTGCGCTCGCGCTCTTTCGCGAGGCCGGCTGGGAAATCCAGGATGGCGTGATGGTGCATGTGGAAACGGGCGTGCCGTTCACGGTGGACTTCATCTTCGGCTCGCCCTTCGGCCTGCGCCAGGAGACGCCCCTGATGAACGCCATGAACCGGGTGGGAATCGCCACCACGGCGCGCAATCTGGAGACGTCGAACTGGCTTTACCGAATGCGCAACGGCAAGTTCGAAGGCGGGCAGATTTCCTTCGTGCCGAACAACATTCCCGGCGTGATGCTGCGCAATCGACTGGGCTCGGCGTCAGCGGGTTCCGCCGGTGGCCAGAACTGGAACCGCATCCGCGACCCCGCCGTGGACGCGCTGATCGAGCACGTCATGGCGGCTCGGACTCCGGAGGACTTCTACGCCGCCACCCGCGCCTTGGACCGCATCCTGCTGTGGAACTTCTACTACATCCCCGGCCTCGGGGCACCGGGCTATCGGCTCGTGTACTGGGATCGCTTCGGCCAACCCGAAGACCCGCCGTCCCTGCTCCGCCCGGCCTGGCTCGATACATGGTGGTGGGACGACGCCAAGGCAGAACGCGTGCGCAAGGGGCTTGCCGCGTTGGAATGACGGGTGCCCGCGCGCCCTGACGGGCGCGTTGGCAGTTCGCTCGCGCGAACTGCTGCGCTTCAACGAATTCCTCGTGTCGAATTTCAAGACGGGCGGGGGCAAGCCCGCCCCTACGAGGCCCGTGCCGAATCCACCGGGTGCGGTTCAACGCATTCCTTGCATGGGCAAATCGCGTAACACATTGATGCTTCGACGATATGACTCGAAGTGAGCGCCTCGGAGGGAAGGCATCCTGCCTTCCGGTGCGCGCCAGCGCACCTGCTTCATTGGGGCCGGCGGAAAAGCGCCTGTCGGCGCTTAGGGAAGGCAGGATGCCTTCCCTCCGAAGACCCGCGCAGCCTCCTAGCTTTCCTCCGCCGGGTCGCCGATGGCGTCGGTATCGGGTTGGGGGTTGTCCTTGCTTTCCTCCGTTG
>VXPR01000436.1 GCA_009839405.1 Gammaproteobacteria bacterium | reverse complement strand
GATTCCCATGTACTTCCTCATCGCCATCTGGGGGCACGAGGCGCGCGCTTACGCGGCGATGAAGTTCTTCCTGTTCACCCAGGTGAGCGGCCTGTTGATGCTGTTTGCCATCCTCGCCCTCGTCTGGGCGCACCATGCGGCGAGCGGCGAGATCACCTTCTCCTACTTCCGCCTGCTCGATGCCGAACTCGACCCGCGCCTCGGCTTCTGGCTCATGCTCGGCTTCTTCGCCGCCTTCGCCACCAAGCTGCCAGCGGTACCGGTGCACACCTGGCTGCCGGACGCCCACACCCAGGCACCCACCGCCGGCAGCGTCATCCTCGCCGGCATCCTCTTGAAGACCGGCGCCTATGGCCTCATCCGCTTCGCCGTGCCGCTCTTTCCCGCAGCCTCGGAGGCGTTCGCGACGCCGGCGATGGTGCTTGGCGCCGCCAGCGTGCTTTACGGCGGGTTGATGGCCTACAGCCAGTCGGACTTCAAGCGGCTTGTCGCCTACAGCTCCATCGCCCACATGGGCTTCATCCTGCTCGGCGTCTATGCCTTCAACGAGTGGGGCCTGCAGGGTGCCATCGTCACCATGATCGCCCACGGCTTCTCCACCGCGGCCCTGTTCATGATGGCGGGCGCCCTGCAGCATCGGCTGCACACCCGCGAGATGTCGAAGATGGGCGGGCTTTGGGTGCGGGCGCCGCGCATGGGTGTGATAACGCTGTTCTTCGTGGTGGCTTCCGTGGGAATGCCGGGGCTCGGCAACTTCGTCGGCGAGTTCTTGGCGCTGCTCGGCGCGTTTCAGAAGAACGTACCGCTCACGGTTGCGGCGGCGGTGGGCATCGTCGTGGCGGCCATCTATGGGCTGTCGCTGATGCAGCGCTCGTTTCAGGGCGAGCCGAATCCTGACGTCGCCACCATGCGCGACTTCGGCGCCCGCGAGATGAGCGTGATGGTGCTGATGATGCTGGGCCTCGTTTGGGTCGGCGTCTATCCGCAACCGGTGCTCGACATGGCCGCTCCCTTCATCGACACCATGCTAGAGGCCAGGGCCGCAGCAAGCGGCGCTGGCTTCTAGCCGAAGGAGCGAGGGAATGCGAGCGAGGGAGGCCAGCAGTTGCGCAAGCAACTGCCAACGCGCCCGCAAGGGCGCGCAGCCTATGACCACCGCGCCTGACGTTGCCGCTGCGGGAGCGGCGGCAACCGAGGGAGACATGTGATGTTGGCTCTGCTTGCGCACCCCTTGGCACCTTACGCCACGTTGTCGCTGTTCATCGTCGTGATGCTGGTGGCGGTGGGTGCTGTGCGGGAGCGCAACATCGCCTTTGGGGTCACGCTGGTGGCGCTCGGCTTCCTGTTGGTGGTGAACGTTCCCGCCGTGCTCGGCACCGGCTCCGCCGACGTTGGCGAACTCCTGCGCGTGGACGGCTACGCGATCTTCTTCATGGCGCTTTTTGCCGGCGCGGGAATCGTCACCACGTTGCTCTCGGGGCCCTATGTCACGCGGCTGAGCCCGTGGCCGGACGAGTACTACATCCTGCTCACCACCGCTGTCTTGGGCGCCGTGGTGACGGCGGCGGCCAACCACTTCGTCTCCTTCCTGCTAGGCATCGAGGTGCTGTCGATCTCGCTCTACGCCATGATCGCCTATCCCCGCGAGGGGCGGAAACCGCTGGAGGCGGCCGCCAAGTATCTCGTGCTGTCCGGCGCCGCGAGCAGCACCATGCTGTTCGGCATGGCACTCATCTACATGGCATCCGGCTCGCTCGCCTTCGAGTCTATGGCGGGGCTCTCTGCCAACGACAGCCTCATCGCCGACATCGGCATCGCCATGCTGCTCGTCGGCATCCTGTTCAAGCTTTCGCTGGCACCGTTCCACATGTGGACGCCGGATGTCTATCAGGGCGCCCCGGCGCCGGTGACGGCCTTCCTCGCCACGGTGTCGAAGGGGGCGGTGTTCGCGGCTTTTCTGCGCTACGCCACCGACGCCGGCATCCTCGCGAGCGATGCCATCGCCTTGGGGATCGCCGCGGTGGCGGTGCTGTCGATGGTGGCTGGCAACGTGCTGGCGCTTTTGCAGGAGAGCGTCAAGCGCATCCTCGCCTACTCCTCCATCGCCCACGTCGGCTACCTGTTGATCGCCCTGATCGCTGCAGCCGGCATCGGCGGCAACGCGGCGCTTGGCGTCGAGACAACGCTCGTCTACCTCACCGGCTACTTCGTGATGACCTTGGCCGCCTTTGGCGTGATGACGGCCCTCTCCTCGGATGGCCAGGAGGCCGACGACCTCATGGCCTACGAAGGGCTGTTCTGGCGCCGCCCGGTGCTGGCAGCCGTGCTGACCGCAGCCGCGCTCTCCCTGGCAGGAATCCCGCTAACCGTCGGATTCATCGCGAAGTTCTACGTCTTCGCCGCCGGCGCAGAAGGTACCTTGTGGGTCTTGGTCTGGGCCCTCGTCATCGGCAGCGCCATCGGCATCTACTACTACCTGCGCATCGTCTTCACCATGATCCGCAAACCCGGCGAAGAACCCACAGGCGAAGGTCTCGAAGAACCGGTTCCGCCCGCCGGCGACCCAGAAACAACCGTCCCCCGCCTAACCGCCGCAGTGACGATCGTCCTGGGCCTCGCCATCCTGGCCTTCGGCATCTATCCCACCCCCATCATCGACTTCGTGACGGGCCTCACGGGCCCCTGACGCGCCAAGGCGCCCTCGCTATTGCATCACCGCTGTGGCGCGCAGGCGTTCTTCGCCGAGGGCTTCGTAGGCCGTGTCGGAGACCATCACGTGTTGGGTGGCGATGGTGAGGTCTCGGTGGATTCGTTCCAGGGGTTGGCCTTCCATGCCGGCCCAGGCGCCGGCGTGGCGGATGGCCCGGCTGGCGATGGCGAGGCTTTTTTCGGTGGCGAAGGCGCAGACCGCGTGGAGGTGGGTGGCGTTGGCTGTGCTGGTGGCGGGTTGCGGGGGCGGCTCTGCTTCGAGCTCCAGGACAGCGGCGCGGACGCCAGCGGCTAGGGACGACCATTCGGCTTCGAGGCGGCCTAGGTCGCGGCGGAAGGTTGGGTCGTTTGCCAATGAGGAGCTCGCGCCCATGCGGCGCTTGGTGGCGGCCAGGTTCGCCACCTCGTCGAGGGCTCGCCTTGCGCCGCCTAGCGAGACCGCCGCATGTTCGAGCGGCAGTCTTGCGCCTGGGGCGGCAGCGAAAGGATCGCCGCGCTGACGTTCGCCGAGGACGCGCCGGGCCGGCACGTCCACCTCGCGTACCGAATAGCTGCTGCTGCCGCTGCCGCGCATGCCGGATGCGCGCCAGTCGTCGGCAATTGAAGCGTCGGCGATGGGGATGACGAGTGAGACGCGCTCATGCGTGCCGGACTCGCCCCCATCGACTCGGCAGTTGGCGACGATCCATTCGGCGTGGTGGATGCCGCTGCCGAATCCCCAGGTGCCGGTAACTCGGTAGCCGCCGGTCGCAGTCGATGTTGCTCTGCCGGTGGCTCGCAGGGAACCGGCAGCGACGGGCATTCGCGGCCCGCCGAAGACTTCTCGGAAACCGGCATCGGGCAGGCAAGCGGCCATCGTTCCGGTCACGGTGTTGCCGATCATCAGCGTCCAGGCGGCGGACATGTCGGCACGGGCGAGCTCGACGAGGGCATCCACTTGGGTCACGAGGTCGGCGCCGAGCCCCCCGGCTTCCTGTGGCACCCACATGCCGAAAAGGCCCGCGTCGTGCAGGGCATCGAGCGCTTCGCGGCAAAGCGTGCGCTCGCGTTCCGATTCGGCTGCCGTGCGGTCGAGGAGAGGCGCTACCTGTTCGACACTCGCGAGGACAGATGCCCGCAGCGCATTCGCTTCCTTGCACGTCACGATCATGGCGCCGTCAGATGA
>VXPR01000324.1 GCA_009839405.1 Gammaproteobacteria bacterium | reverse complement strand
CTCCTGCGTCGATAGTCGTTTTGCCGACTTCGCCGCCAAGGCCGGCGTCGACTATGGCCCGTTGACCGACGCCGAACGCGACGACAAGCGCGCCGAGATTGATGCGCTGGTCGCGCAGGGTTACGGACTCGATGTCGATGAGCTGCGCTTCATCTTCACCGACTTCACCTTCGACGCCGTGCCTGAGCACTACCGCGAAATGGTCGTCGCCAAGTTCGAGAAGCTCTCGTGACCACCGGGCCAGGGATCTTCGAGGTCATCGACAACGACGAGTATGGTCGGCATGGCGATGCGCTGCGCTGGCTGGCGGCTCACTATGATGGACCGCTCAGCGTGGCCACGGCCTATGTCGGCCTGGACGGACTCGATGCGCTGCTCACGGCGGCGGACACACAGCAGAAGGCCGTCAAGCTATTGCTCGGCGCGGCTCCAGCCGAAGGTGCGTTGACGGGAACTCCGGACCCGAGTGCCGTCCGCGATCGTTTCCGGCATTCGGTCGACGCGCTGCGCCGGGAGCGCGACTTCGCCGGATTCCCCGCTTCGCGCCGAGTTGTGCTGGAACGGGTCAGCACGTTCGTCGCCTCCGACAAGGCCGAAGTACGCCGATACACGCAGCGATTCCTGCACGGCAAGGCGTACGCCTTGGGCGCGCTCAACGACGACGGAGGCCTGACCGGTCCAGGAGCGGCGCTGGTGAGTTCGGCCAACCTGACACACGGCGGCCTGACCGGCAATCTTGAACTCGGCATGGTCCACTACCAGCCCAACGTGGTGGAGATGACGCTCGGCTGGCATCAGCGGCTGTGGGACCAAGCGGAAGACTACCGAGAGGAGCTTCTAGAACTGCTACGGCCTCCGCCACTCGACGCCGCGCCCGAAGATGTTTTCCTGCGCGCGCTGATCGAGCTGTACGGCGATGAGCCCGAGCCGGAGTCCTATGCCGACGAACTCACGGCCTTTCAGCGAGACGGCGCCGCGCGGGCGCGGGCGATCATGGAGCGTTACGGCGGCGTGCTTTACGCGGACGGCGTCGGCATGGGTAAAACGGAGATCGCGGTCGATTTCATCAAGGAGCACATTGAGGAGCACGGGCATCACGTGCTTGTAATCGCCTCGGCGCAGCTCCGCGACAGCATGTGGGAGCCGCGTCTCGAATCGGCAAACCTTGCGGCCAGAGTCGTCTCATACCAGCAGCTCGCGCTGGACGCCCAGCTGGGCGGCACGGAACCGTTACTACGTCTGCCGATCGACGCATACAAACTCGTGGTGGTCGACGAGGCGCACGCCTATCGCAACAGCGACACGTCGTGGTACGCATCGCTGTCCAAGCTGCTGGGCGGCCGCGACAAGCAGTTGGCGATGCTCACAGCGACGCCGGTGAACAACACGCTCTGGGATCTACATAGTCTGTTCCTGCTCTTCGGCAGGCATGACGCCGCCTTCTCTCGGGACCCGCTCAACATTCCCAGTCTCCAGGAGTTCTTCCGCGAGGCCGGCGCCGATGACAAGGACGCGGCGGGCGGTCCGTCGCCCGCGAGGCTGTTCCCGCTGCTCGATGCTCTCACTGTTCGGCGCGATCGCGCGTTCATCAAGGAGCACTACGGCGGCGAACGGTTTACGGACGGCACCGAGGTTCGGTTTCCCGAACCTGAGCTCAGAGAGCGCCGCTACTCGCTGAACGATGCGTACCGAGGCTTGGCTCGCACGATCGGCAGGCGGATCGGCCCACAGCCGGACGAACAGCCAAGGCCGCCGGATGCCTTGTCAATGGCTCAATATCGTCCTGGTTCCTACCGTAACGAACCGAGCCCGGACGCGGCTCGACAAGAAGCGCTTGCGGGGTTGATGCAGTCGCTCCTGCTCAAGCGTTTCGAGTCGTCGTGGTACTCGGCACTGCAAACGGTCCGCCGAATGAGAAGGAACGCGCTGGCGCGCGCGAGTTACCTCAGCCAAACCATGGACGTGGATGTAGAGATTGACGACGAGGATTTGTCCGAGATCGAAGGACTCACCGATGAGCTGCTCGAGGAGCCAGGAGATTGGTCCGAGCCTGACGGGTTCCGCCCCGACCTGCTGGAGGATCTGCAGAAGGACGCGGAGATCCTCGCGGAGATCGCGGAGCAGATTGAGCAGCTAGAAGACTGGCCGGACCCGAAGCTAGAGCAGTTGCGAGAAGCCATGGCATCGACGACCGCTCAGAAGGTGGCCATCTTCACCTCGTTCCGGGACACGGCCGAATATCTGCAGCAGGCAATCGAGACTGACCCCGGCTTGCTGGGGGATCGCAAGTGGGCGGCGGTCGTTGGCGCTGAGGCGAGCGAACCCGATCGGCAGCGTGCGATCAACCGATTCTGTCCTGAATTAGCCGAAGGCGTGTTCGACCCTGACCAGCACGGCGGAGAGATCGATGTGCTGCTGAGCACCGATGTCCTCTCTGAGGGTCAAAACCTGCAGCAGGCGCAGGCGGTGCTGTCATATGACATGCCCTGGAATCCGCAGCGAGTGGTCCAGCGAAACGGCCGCGTGATCCGCCTGCGCAGCCCGCACGAGATCGTGTTTCTCTACACCCTGATGCCACAGGACGACGAGTTGGACGAACTGCTCGGTTTAGAGGCTCGACTACGAGCGAAAATTAGGGCAGCAAACGCCTCGATGGGCATGGAAAATCCGGTGCTTGAAGGGGAAGCAATCGTCCAGCGAATCTATGCGGGGGCTTATGAGGAGATCAAGGAGTTTGCGGACAGGCTCGCGCGAGGCGATACGACTCTGCTCGATGAAGACCAGGGCACAGCAGGAGCAGCCTTTGCTGGCGAGCACTACCGCGCGATCTACCGGCGCGCCGTCCAGGAAGGCGAGGTTGAACGGCTCAATCGCATGCCCTGGGGAATTGGCGCAGGGATCGCCAGGTCCGATTCGAGACTAGAGGAGCCCGCCGTCTTCTTCGCGTGCAGGACGCGTGAAGACCGCCGCTACTGGCGGATAGTCTCAGCGTCCGGCGAGATTCTGCTCCGCGACGATCTGCCGATGTTGCAGCTCACCGACCCCGAAGGACAGCGACCTGCGCCGGTCCCCGAAGACCTCGATCTGGAAGGGCTGTTCGCTGTCGCTGCGGCAGACATCTGCGAGCTCAATAACGAGCCGCCACCGAGTCCGAACCTTCAGAGCAGTCAACGCTGGGCACTTAGGGACATTCTCGGCGCTCCTGATGCCCCAGTCGGCGAGGAATACAACCAAGCCGCAGACGTTCTCGCAATGCCGCAGACGGCCCGAGTGAGGCGAGCATTGTCGGCGCTGCGTCGGGAGTATTCGGAGGGCGGCATGAGCGTGAGCGAGTGCGCGTCGCGAATCGTGAAGTTGGTTGACGAGCTGCGCCTGACCGCTGTCTCCCCGCCCTCGCCCCCGACACCGATCCAGCCCGACGACATCGGCGTGGTCTGCTACCAGGTCGTTCTTCCGACGAACTAGCTAATCCTCGTGCTCGCATGGCCCTAGCGCCGATGTTCGGCTGCGGTACGAATACGGACTCTCCTTCAACGCCACGTCACTGGTCTGCGTTGTCGACGCTCAAGGTGGCGCGAATGGTCGGCGGGCCGGAACTGAACGCGGCTCGGAGTTCAATCACCTCTCGGGTGCGCTCGAGTTCTGCTGCAAGCGTGTCTGCAACGGGCAAGGTCAGTTGGTACTCGGCTGCCATGACTTTGTTCGGCAGCCCGTCGAGGGCGTAGCGGGCGACTGTCTCATCCTTCTCGGAGCACAAGATCAGCCCAACCGGCGGATTTTCACCCTCGCGCGTCCAGTGCTCGCGCGCGTAGTTCAAGTAGAAGTGCATCTGCCCGGCATCGGCATGCGAGAAACTCCCGATCTTGAGGTCGATCACGACGAGGCAGCGCAGGCTTCGAT
>VXPR01000320.1 GCA_009839405.1 Gammaproteobacteria bacterium | reverse complement strand
CTACAAGCGTCCTACACCAACCCCACCCCCCCACGCCGGCCTCCACGCCGGCCCCGCACGGCGGCGCGGGCGACCGCGCGCCCTGACGGGCGCGTCGGCAGTTCGCTGGCGCGAACTGATGGCCTACGTGCTCGCGTTCGCTCGCAGCTACGGCTATCAGCCTGTCGGACTTCGCCGCTGCGTGACGAAGTCCGACAGGCTGCTAAAGTCGCCAGATGAGGCCGAGTCCAACGCCGAGTTCGCTGGTGGAGAGAGCCACGGGCACCACCACGGCCACGCTCTCGAACGGCACGGTGCGGCTTGACTCGCCGTGGTCGGTGTAGCGGACCTCGGCGCGGATGCCGATTCTGCCGAGCATCTTCTCGAGTCCGACGCCAGCGACCCAGGCGTCGAACTCCTCGTCGTGCGTCTCTTCGCCGAACGTGAGCTGCCCCGGCGCGCAACCGGAGGGGGAGAGGCAGCCCCTGTAGGAAGTGGCGAACTCCGCATCGAGGCGGCTGAGGCCAGCGAAGCCGTAAATGCTGCCGCCCAAGGCTGGCATCGCCGCACCGAGGCGTAGTGTGAGTCCGAAGCTACGCTCCTTCGCCAGCGACCAGTTCTCCGGCCATACGTCGCCAAGTTGGTTGCGCCCCGGGGAGGAGCCGGCACCGGGCAACCGGCCCGACACGCTGCCGGTGTAGTTCATTAGATCCGCCTCGATTTCGAGATACGAGGGGCCAGAACCGAAGCGATAGCCAAGGACGGGCCCCGCGTCCCAAGTGATGTCGTCGGCGGAGTCGTTCGAGAAAAGGACGCGCCCGGCATTGGCGGATGTATTGGCGGGGTTGGTGCTATCCACGCCCTTCTGGTAGTCCACGTCATACAACGCCGCCGAGGCAGCGACGCCAAGGTACAGGCCGCTGTCGCCGCCCTCTTGCTCCTGGGCCACGACAGGCAAGGCGGACCATGTCACGAGCGCGAGCCAAGCCGCCCAAGAACCCTGGAATCTCGCCATGTCCCACCACTCCTTGCCCGACAGCATTGTCGCACAGCACGCCCGGAATCCCTGCTGCGGGCACGCGAACCGGCCTTTTGACCGGCTTGAGCCGCAAGCCCCTGCCTGTCATAGTGCCGCATGACTCGTCCCGGAGTGCAAAACCTATGACCAACGCGGACGTTCTCGCATATCAGGCGGAAGCGCTGTCGGGCGTCTCCCGCACGTTTGCCCTCACCATTCCCCAACTGCCGATGCCGTTGCGCGATGTGATCGGCAACGCTTACCTCCTGTGTCGGATCGCCGACACCATCGAGGACGAGGCGAACCTGCCGCTCGAGAAGAAGGAGGCGTACCTGCACCGCTTCGTTCATGTCGTCGAGGGACGCGCTTCGGCTCGGGATTTCGGTCGCGAGCTGCATCCCATGCTATCTGAAGCCACCATCGAGGCGGAGCGGGATCTGGTCGCCAACATGGAGCCGGTCGTCGGGTTCACACACGGTCTGCGGCGCCCGCAACGGGCGGCCATCGAGCGGTGCATCGGCATCATGGCGCCAGGGATGGCCGAGTTCCAGGCCAAGACGACCGTCCAGGGCCTCAAGGACATGCGCGACCTAGATCGCTACTGCTACTGTGTCGCAGGAGTCGTCGGTGAGACCATTACGGAGCTGTTCTGCGACCATTCGCCCGCGATTCACCGCCGCCGGGACCGGCTGTTCGCGTTGTCGGCGGGTTTCGGACAAGGGCTGCAGATGGTCAACATACTCAAGGATTTCTGGGAAGACCGGGAACGCGGCGCGTGCTGGCTGCCGCGCAATGTTTTCGCCGACTTCGGCCTCGACCTCTCAACTCTAGTTCCCGGCAAGGACGATGCTCGCAAGCTCGCCGGCGCCCTGTACCGGCTCATCCGCGTGGCCGCGGGGCACTTGGGGAGCGCCTTCCAGTACACGATGCTGATTCCCGCCAAGGAAGCCGGCATCCGCCGGTTCCTGCTTTGGTCGCTCGGCATGGCGGTGCAGACTCTCGGACGGCTCGCCGAAAGCCCGGCGTTCGTCAATGGGGAGCAGGTGAAGATCTCGCGCAAGGAGGTGCGCGCCATTGTCCTCGCAACCAGCGCGCTGGTGCGTTGGGACCGGGGCCTCGGCTGGATGTTCGATCGCGCGGTTGGCCGGATCGCACGGCCGAGCTAGCGGGTGCAGAGGTTCGACTTTGGTGTGGCGTTTCGTTTGCGCCGCACCACGAGCAAGCTGCGCTCTAGCCGGAAAATCGTCATCGGAGCGTGCCTCGCGGCGTGGTTCGGGATGGTTGCGGCGGCAACGGAGTCGCCCGCAGCCGAGGCACAAGCTGCCTTTGACGAGGGCCGCTATCAGTCAGCGGCCGAGTTGGCCGAGGCCCTCGCCACGGCCGACGGGCTGGCATTGGCGGCCGAAGCACTGGCGGTGTACGGGCATTACGTGGCACCCGAGAACGAGCGACTGGCCGTCTTGGAACGTGCCAATCAACTCGCAGAGCAGGCCGTGGAACTCGACCCGACCAATGCCGAGGCTCGCTTCCAGCTAGCACACGCGATGGCGCGGTATGCCCAGCACATCGGGCCCGTGCAGGCGCTGCGGCAGGGCTTCGTGGGCCGGTCGCGCGAGTCGATCGAGGCCATTTTGCAGCTCGACCCGGATATGGCGGAGGCACGCTTGAGCCTCGCTTCTTGGCATGCCGATGTGGTTGCAGGTGCCGGTCGACTGCTCGGCAGGACCTTGTACGGCGCAACCCGCGATGCGGCGATCGAGCACTACGAACGCACGCTTGAGCTCGCGCCCGATGAAAAAATCGCCTACTACGAGTTCGGACGGGCCCTCGCGGCGATGGGCAGGAGGCACCGAGACCGAGCCCGCGAGATGTTGGCTTGGGCTGTGGAACTGCCGGCGCACAACCACTTCGATGAACTGATTCACGAACGCGCCGTGGCGGAGTTGGCGCAACTGGACCGTTAGAACCCCTGCACCGACCCGCAAGGAACTGGCTGCTTGCTCCTGCCACGTACAGGGCCTCCTCGCCCGAGACGTGAGCGCCGACGAGTCGGTGGCGCGCGCTAGAAGCTGTAGGTCAGGCCCGCTTCGACGAAGCTGTCGCGGCGGGTTTCGTAAAGGACGTCCCACGGATCGAGCTCTAGCAAGGCGACCGCTTCAAGTCTGAGGGACCATCGGTCCGACAGTCTTCTGTTGAGTTCCGCGGCGAGCACGCGCGAGTCGTGGTCCGCTCCGATGAGTGTGCTTACCAATAGCTCCGTGCCCTGCACGTCGTTGAAGGCCAGTCTCGTGCCGAGGAATATGTCGTTGTCGAACTTCGTGGTTGCCCGTCTGCCACGCTCGTCGTACGCCCATTCCGCGAGCAACGTCAAGTCGGCGGCAGAGCCCTGCAGGGAGTAAAGCGTGTACTCGCCGCCGAGCACAAACGAGGCGTAGGCTTCCTTGTCACCAAGGCGGTTGGACATACCGCTGCGGTGTATCGCCTCAAGCTTCAGCAGCCATGTGTCGAACGTGAGTTGGCCATCGAGACCCGCCTGGCGAATCTGCTCGTAGTGGGGTGCCAGCACGATTCCCCCGTCGGCGCCAAATCTTGGGGAAAGAAAAGGTTCCCTGCTCGTCCCTTCAAACGCGCTGATGCCGAAATCCAAAAGCCCGATGCTGTGGCTGTAGCGAGCGGCCAAGTCCATATGCCGTTCCCCGTCGGCACTCTCGTAAGTGACGCTGCCGTCATCGACGATCCACGGGAATCTGAGGCGGCCCTTGCGCCCGGGGAACGTCCGCTGGCGGTGGTAGGGCAGGCCGAACAGCTCCATCGTGCCCCAGTTGCCGACGTAGGCGAAGTGCGCCATCGGCTGGCCGAGCTTGGATTTCTCGTCCGGGTGCTCGACGAGGTCAATCTGATTGCCGATGTCCAC
>VXPR01000130.1 GCA_009839405.1 Gammaproteobacteria bacterium | reverse complement strand
TCTACACGCGTAAGATCGTGGGCAGCGTCTGATCTGTATAATAGACTGCTCCCTTGGCCGTTTGGCCGGTGGCGAGGCGGAGCCGGCCGGAGAATGCGACGCCCGTCGGATAGGTGACAGACGAGTCCACCTCGTGGCCATAGACGGCGGCGAGAAGCTCGGCGACGGCACCGGGGTTCGGGTTCACTTGCAGCTCCTGACGATTGCTTTGCCGTTGCAGCGTACTCCGACTGCGCGCGGGAGTGGCGGCGCCGAGGGCCCAGGGGACTGCCCGTCGGAAACGGCGCTAGCTCCTAGCGCCTACTAGAATCGGTCCGTAACGGCCATCGGACTGGAAGGATGATGAACCGACTGCTGAGTGCGCTTCGCGAGCAATACGACCGTGCCCTTCGCTTCGTTAGGCCCCTTGATGGCGTGCCGCCGCTGCTGCTGCGCCTGATCCTCGCGCCTGTGATGATTCAGGCCGGATGGACGAAGCTGACGGGCTTCGAGGGCACGGTGCGCTGGTTTGAAGGCTCGCTGGGGCTGCCGCTGCCAGAACTCATGGTCGTGCTCGTCATCGGCGCAGAGTTCGTCGGCGGCATTCTCCTGCTCGTTGGTCTCGCCACGAGGCTCGTGGCGATTCCGCTCATGGTGACGATGCTGGTCGCCGCCTTTGCGGTGCATTGGGAGAACGGCTGGCTCGCCATCTCCGACGCAAGCAGTTGGCTAGCGAACGACCGGGTGATGGAAGCCGCCGAGCGCAAGGCCGAAATCCGCTCCATCCTGCGCGAACACGGCGACTATCGCTGGCTCACGGGCCGCGGCAGCGTGACCATCCTCAACAACGGCATCGAGTTCGCCGCCATGTACTTCGTGATGCTGTTGTCGCTGTTTTTCACGGGCGGCGGCCGCTTGACCAGCCTCGACCATTGGCTGGCGAGGATGTTCGCTCGTGCGGAAAACAACCCAACTCAATGATCGTACGGCACTTTCTTCGTAGGGGACGGGCTTGTCCCGGCGCGCCCTGACGGGCGCGTTGGCAGTTCGCTTTGCGCGAACTGCTGTGCTTCGACGGATTCCTCGGGGCGTCCAGGACGGACAGGGACAGGACCCGCCCTACGAGGCCCGTTCCGGCGCGCCCTGCTCGATTCCTTGCAGGCCGGCGGGTCGGCGCCCACGAGTGCGCCGACGTGCGTAGCGGAGTTCAGTCAGCCGGCGTGGCGCAAAACCTCGCCGGCCCGTTCGCCCGTGTGCTCGCCGTCCACCAGCGTTACGGCACCGTTGACGAGCGTCGTCTTGTAGCCCTTGGAGCGCTGGATGTAGCGGGGGGCGCCGCCGGGGAAGTCGTGGACGAGTTCCGGCTGCAGTTCCGCCACCTCCGCCGGGTTGAAGACATTGATGTCGGCGCGCATTCCCGGCGCCAGCGTGCCGCGGTCCTTGAGGCCCAGCACACGAGCAGGGCCGGAGGTCAGGCGGCGGATGCCTTCGCCCATGCTGTAAAGGCCTGTGTCGCGAATCCAGTGCGAGAGCACGAAGCTCGGCCAGCCGGCGTCCATGATCTGCGAAACGTGCGCGCCGGCGTCGCCGAGGCTCGGAAAGATGTGGTCGCTGCGGAAGAGATCCCCGAGTTCCTTCAGGCTCTGGTTGAACATGCGTAGGTTGAAAAGGGCCTTGCCGTCGGTTTCGCGCGACAGGCGCAGGAACGTCTCCACCCAGTGCTCGCCGGCGGCGGACGCCAGCGCTTCGGCGCTCATTTCGGGGCCGGCGGCATAGTCCGGCGTCTCGCCGTTGCCGAGGTAGAACACCTGGGCGAGCGGGAAGCGCGTCTTCTGCCCCTTGCCTTCTTCCACAAGCTTCGCGGCCGTGTCCTCGTCGCGAATCGCCGCTAGGCGACCGGCGAGGTCCATCTTTCGCAACGCGTCCCAAGTCTCGCCCTGGACCGGCAGGTTCGATTGCAGCCCGAACATGAAGCCGGAGCCGCGCACTTGGGTGATAGCGGTGAAGTCGCCGTGTTGGGCGAGCTCGGCGAGGTGTTTGGCCTGCTCGTTGCCGGAGCCCTCCTGCGGGCCGGTGCCGTAGCTGAACAAGACACGGCCACGGCTGGTGCTCGCCATCGCCTTCAGCACGTCGAAGTTGGCGCCCACGGCCTGCATGAGGCCGTTGCGCGGGCCCACCGCCTTGGCGATTTCCACGAGTTCTTCGGGGTCTGCAAAGGTGCCTGGAATCGAGCGTCCGTCCGGCAGCTTGTGCGGCGGGTAACGGTTGGTGGAGAAGCCCACGGCACCGCGGTCGATGGAGTCGGCCACCACGTCCGCCATCATCTTGCGCTCTTCCGAGGTCGCTTGTTCCTCCACCGCGCGCTCGCCCATGACATAGAAGCGCACCGCGCAGTGGCCGACCATGCCCGCCACGTTGAGGGCGGGATTCAGGCGCTCGATGGCGTCGAGATAGCCGCCGTAGCCTTCCCAGTCCCAAGGAAGGCCGGTGAGGATGGCGTTCTTGGGGATGTCCTCGACGGTTTCCATCATCGCCGCGAGTAGTTCGACATCCTGCGGCTTGCAGGGCGCGAAGGTGACGCCGCAGTTGCCGAGCAGCGCCGTGGTGACGCCATGCCAGCTCACCGGAGTCATCTGCGGGTCCCAGCCGATCTGGGCGTCGAGGTGGGTGTGCAGATCGACGAAGCCTGGGGAAACGAGGTTGCCGGCGGCGTCGATTTCCTGCCGGCCCTTGGCGTCCACCTTGCCAACGGCGGAGATGCGACCGTCGTCGATGGCAACATCGCCGGGCGTGGCCTCGGCGCCGGTGCCGTCCACGATCTCGCCGCCTCGGATCACGATGTCATGTGCCATTGTGGCTCTCCATGCTTGTCGGCCCCGCCTCAGCGCAGCCTGAACTTGAAACGTCTGTTGCTTGGTGCCCTTTAGCCGAACGCCGCCACGATCTCCTCTTCCACTCGCTGATAGCTGTCCACATCGCCGGTCCTGATGCCGCCGAACATGATCTCGGCGACGCCCTCGCGCTCGAACTCGCCGATGCGGTCGATCACCTGGTTCTTCGGTCCCGCCATGGAGCCTTTGCCGAGAGACTTTTGGAACCGCTCGATCCGTTCCTTGTCCTCAGTGATGAGGAGCGGCATCAGGAGCGTTTTCTTGATTTCGGCCGGGTCCCTGCCCACATCAGCGCAATGCTTGTCGAGCACATTCATCTTGTGGCGGTAGATTTCCATCGACATGCCCTGCCCGGCCCAGCCGTCGAGGTTGAACACGTCGCCGAACATGGCGAGGGTGCGCAGGGTGCGGCGCTCGCCGGTGCCGCCCACCATGATGGGCGTGTGCGGCTTCTGGTAGCAGCCGGGGGAGAGGGGCGCCTGGTCGAGCTGGTAGTACTTGCCGTTGTAGTCCACCGGCCCGTCGGCGGTGAACATCATGCGGATCAGTTCGCAGGCTTCCTGAAAGCGATCCTGACGTTCCTTCATCGAGGGGAACGTCCAGCCGAACGCCTCATGCTCGCGCTTGAACCAGGCCGCGCCGAGGGCGAGCACGAAGCGTCCCCTGGACGCTTGGTCAAGGGTCGCGGCCATCTTCGCCACGAGGGCGGGATTGCGGTAGGTATTGCCGAGCACGAGGTGGCCAAGTTCGAGCTTTTCGGTCATGCCCGCAGCCACGGCGAGGATGGTGTAACCCTCGAACGCGGTGAGGTGCTCGTCTTCCCGGCGCCCTGGCGGAAGGAAATGGTCGGCGAACCAAAGGCTGTTCCAGCGCCCCGCCTCCATGGTCTCGATGGAGCGACTGATGTCGTCCCAAGTGGTGCGATAGCAATTGACCTGAACGCCGAACTTCATGGATTCCCCTTCCTCAAGTTCAACCTGTCAACGTGACGGAAAGCGGTGGGGATGTCAACCGCAACCCTCGACCGTCGACCGACGGGCCTCTGCACAC
>VXPR01000533.1 GCA_009839405.1 Gammaproteobacteria bacterium | reverse complement strand
TCGGCAGCCCGAGCCGCCATGCCCGCGGGCACCTAAGCGAACTAGGGACCAAGGTTCCGTGACGCGAATCCCAGCGAAGGCGAAACCTACCACGATTCCACGGCCCTCCATGCCCGTACGGGCACCCCCGGCTATCATTGCGCCGGATCGCGAACCCGGAACGCTCCCAAGATGACCGCCGCTGACCTCTCGTTCGGGGCCCTGAAGGCCAAGCAGCGTCAACTTCGCGAGGGCTTTCCAGCCGAGCTGGGCCTGCGTGTCCATCGCGCCATCAGTTGGGTTCAAGGCGCAGAGCAGGCCGCCGGCCGGGAAGACGCCGACACCGCCTTCATCTGCTACTGGGTTGCCTTCAACGCCGCCTATGCCCAGGGCCGCGACCTGCACGGGCTGTTCACGAGACCGAGTTTCGGCAGTGGTACTTCGACATGATCTTCAGCGTGGACGACCGGCGCATCATCTACGAAGCCATCTGGCAGCGTTTCTCCGGCGCTTTGCATCCGTTCCTCAACAACCATTTCGTGTTTGAACCGTTCTGGCGACACCACCACGGCGAGGGGGGATTCGACGACTGGCGCGAGCGATTTCGCGCCGACCAACGCTACGTCAACGAAGCGCTAGGCCGGCAGGACACCCCGCGAATCCTCGCGGTCTTGTTCCGCCGCCTCTACATCCTGCGCAATCAGCTCGTCCACGGTGGCGCGACTTGGAGCGGTGGCGTCAACCGGCAGCAGGTGGAAGGCGGCAAGGAAATCATGGCCTGCCTCGTGCCCCACTTCGTCAACCTGATGATGGATCACCCGAATGAGCCTTGGGGCGTGCCTCCCTATCCGCCGGTTGGCGGCTAAGCGTCACGAGGGTTCGTGCGCATCGATGCGGCCCTCTCCAACGACAGTGTGCTTGCCTTTCTCGCAGGAGTCTTAAGCGGCCGAGCCTCCTGGCCCCGACGCCAGCAGGTCGCCGTCACCGAACTGCTGGCGTGCCGTTTTTTTGGGGCGCGCCATGCTTCGATTACGATGGCGCCTGGCACACGGGGGTAAGGCATGGGTAGAAGAACACCGTTTGGGCTAGGCGCTGGCAGCGGCCAGCAGTCGTGGGCGGAAAGGCGTGATCTTGGAGCGCGGCTGCAAGCCCCTTCCCGCTACAAGGGCACGGGTCGGCACACACCCGTGCCTTGCCGCGACTTCCCCAGGACAGAGCTTGGCGGCCTCGTCGAGCGGATCGCTGCGACGCGGGGCGCCGGCATTGCGGTGCTTCGAGCAAGCGAACTCGTGATCCGTGATCCTGACGGCAACGCCCGCCGCATCGGCCAGAATAGCCAGGTCGTGTTTACCAGCGACGCCACCAAGTGTGCCGGGGAACCCGTCGTGATCGACCGCGGCGAGTTCCCAGGTGTGGTGCTCCAAGCAGGTGACACTGCGGTTGCCGTACGCCGCAAGCTATCGCTCTACGAGAAGTGCGGACTCCCCGAGGTGTGGGTCGTGGGGCCGGATCGGCGTGGGCACCAGATGGCGCGGAGGTGGGACGTGCGCATCGCCATCTACCTGCGCACGCGGCTCGGCTATGTGCGGGCGCCCAGAAGTGCAGCCTTGCCAAGCTGGAGTGCGGCAGAAATCCAAACGGCGCTCAACGAACCGGAAGGGTTCATGTCGGACGGGACGATCGCGGCTCTGCGTCGCGTTGGACGGTTGATGCGCGCGGACGCCGACATGGGTCCCGACGACGACTCGGTCCTGCCGGCAGAGCGGGGCGAGCTTCGTGCCGAGCCGACGATGGAAGACCGCATCGACGCACTCGACGAAATATTCGGCCTGCGTGGCTTCGCGGTATCACACTCCTTCACCGTTCGAGTGGCCGCGTTGCGGCGGCCCTTGCCGTATCTCCTCCGCGCAGCATACGAGTCGCGCGACGAGGATGACTTCCTCGAACGCATTGGCGTCGTGCGCGAAATCCCATTGGTGCTTGACGCCTGAACTATTGGATCAGTCCGTAACAAATTGATTCTCATATAAATAACGAAGTTACTCCGTGCCAAACTAGAGCGTGCGCTGCGACGTGTGTGAGCGGTTGACCTACCGTTAAATCCGAGGCACGGGCGTATGTCTCACAGGCGCTTGAGCGCTTGTCTGCATCATGCGATGGCTCCGAATCCGTCATGCTTTGCCGCGCATAGCGGCGAAAAAACCATGACGGCCAACCACGATCAGAATTTCAAGAACCTCATCCTGGACTATCCGCGCGATGCACTGGCGTTGTTTGCGCCCGAGGAGGCCCCGGCACCCGAGGAGCGCGCCCAAATCGTGCCTGTGCGACAGGAGCAGTTGCAGGACAGGCTGGGAACAAAGTGGCGGGAACTGGACGTGCCTCTGTTGGTGGAATGGCCAGACGGCCAGCGAAGGTCGGTCGCGTTCTTGGTGGAGGAGGAAACGGATGCCGTCCGTTTCTCCCCCCGCCGGCTGGCGCGCTACTGCCTCGACCTTGCCGATCTCAACGAGACGGATCGCGTCGTACCGGTGGTGGTGTTCTTGCGTTCCTCGCAACCGCCACCCGCGTCGCTCACGCTGGGGACGGAACATCGGCGTTACCTCACGTTCCAATGGGTGGCGTGTCGGCTGGACCAACTCTCCGCGGATGACTGGCGGGGCACCGACAACGTCGTGGCGCGGGTGAACCTGCCGAACATGCGCGTACCAGCCGGCGGGCGGGTCGCTGTGTACGCGGATGCAACGCGAGGGCTGCTGGCACTTGAGTCGGATCAAGACCGGCGCCTGAAATACCTGGAGTTCATCGACATGTACGCTGAACTGACGGACAATGAACGACAGGAATTCGAGCGTATGTACCCGGAGGAGAGCAAGGCTATGGCCGGAGGTTTCCAGCGAGCCCGCGACGAGGGCATGCAGCAGGGCATCGAGCAAGGCCGTGTCGAGGGGGAGCGGGCCGTTGTCGAACGGCTGTTGCTGCGTCGCTTTGGTGCGCTTCCGAGGTCAGCGTCGGAGCGCTTGGTTGGAGCGTCGATGGCTGAACTGGAGAGATGGGCGGACAGAGTCCTGGAGGCCAAATCGCTTGACGACGTCTTCGGCCCGCGTCGTTAGCGCCGGGCAGGGTCCCGCAAGGCCACCTCGTCGTCCCCTATGCGTGGACTACCCTTGGGCGTATCGCCAAACCCTCTCCGGCTGCTCTGCCTCCTCGTCCACCGTCCATAGCGGCAAAGCAATCCCGCCGCCCATGTCCTTGAAGACGATGCGGACTCGGGTGCCGATGCCCACCGTGTTGACGAGGTCCGCGCCGGCCATCTCGCCATCGGCGTCCACGAGGTTGCCGTTGACTCGCAGGGCTTCGTGTTCCGTTGGCTGGCCTAGCTGCTCGTCGAGGTCCACCAGCAGGATGTGGTATGGCACGTGCGCACGGAAAACTGGGTCGATCGCGTGGTGGACTTCGGTGTAGGAATGCACCGTGCCCTTGCCGGAGACGGGCGTCCAGTCGTACTCCCCGTGCGAGCAAAACGGGCAGGCGGTAGTGGTTGGATAGCGCATGAGGCCGCAGGCTCGGCAGCGTTGCAGGTGCAGGGCGCCGGTCGCGCAATGGCTGTAGAACTCCTGGTTGGCGGTGTCGAGGTCGTTGATGACCACATCGCGGCCCATGTATTCGCCTTCGAGTGGCATGGCTTCTAGTCTCCCCTTTGCATCACGAGGGCGCTGCCGGTGTTTGGCGTCGCCCAGCCTAGGTTCGCGGTTAGCTCGACGTCCTTCACCTGGCGGCACCCGCCTTCGGAGTGGTCGTGGGTGTGCTGGCGCTTGCCGTCCTCGCCGATGGGGCAACTGTCGTCGATGTCGTG
This sequence comes from Gammaproteobacteria bacterium, assembly GCA_009839405.1. Classification (GTDB taxonomy): domain Bacteria; phylum Pseudomonadota; class Gammaproteobacteria; order Pseudomonadales; family Azotimanducaceae; genus VXYL01. The sequence continues at coordinate 88 of VXPR01000533.1, read as the reverse complement.
GCGCAGTTGGCGCACGTTCTCGATCACCATGGCGATGCCGTGGGTGTAGCCCTCGCAGAGGTGGCCGCCGCTGGTGTTGTTGGGGCGC
>VXPR01000461.1 GCA_009839405.1 Gammaproteobacteria bacterium | reverse complement strand
ACATCTTGCTGGTGTCGCCGTGGTAACCGTCCTTGATGACGGTGACGTCGATGTTCATGGCGTCGCCGTTTCGCAGCACCTTCTTGGTGGTGGGAATGCCGTGGCAGACGACGTGGTTCACCGACGTGCAGATGGACTTCGGGAACGGTGTCTGGCCGGCCGATGCGCTGTAGTTGAGCGGTGCCGGCACGCAGCCGAGTTCGTCCACGATGTACTCGTGACAGGTGCGGTCCAAGTCTTCGGTGGTGGCGCCCGGCTTGACGTGCTCGCCGATCATTTCGAGCACGCTGGCGGCGAGCCGTCCGACCGCGCGCATCTTGTCGATTTCCTCGGCGTCGAGGGTGGGCGTCGTGCGCTGATGCCCCATGGTGCGCTGATTCCGCATAGAGGAATCGAGTCTCCAAGCAAAGACAGGGGCGCGAGTATGGTATAAAGCCGCCGCCCGGCAAAGCGCTGGGTGGGGAACTCCCCAAACCAACGGGCACCAATGCGGTGCCTTCCAGCAAACCAACAGGCTGTCGCGCGGCTCAAGACGAGGCGCTGCGGGTGGTTCCGGTGCTGGCTCGGCAAGGCCAGCACGGAATGGATTCGGCGCTTTGCCGCGCGGCCTCGACAAACCAACCCGGAGCGAACTCATGGCCGAGATCAGCATGCGCGACATGCTCGCCGCTGGCGTGCATTTCGGGCATCAGACCCGATTCTGGAATCCGAAGATGGCGCCCTACATCTTCGGTGCCCGCAACAAGATTCACATCGTCAACCTGGAAATCACGCAGCCGGCGCTCGCCGCGGCGCTTGAAGAGCTGCGTCGCCTTGCCGCGCGCAAGCGCAAGATTCTCTTCGTCGGCACCAAGCGCGCCGCCTCCGGCGTCGTTCGGGAGCAGGCGGAGCGCGTTGGCATGCCGTTCATTGACGAGCGCTGGCTCGGCGGCACCCTCACCAACTACAAGACCATCCGCCGCTCCATCCGCCGCCTCACCGATCTCGAGACCCAAGCCGAGGACGGCACGTTCGAGATGCTCACCAAGAAGGAAGCCCTGCAGCGGCGTCGCCTGATGGCCAAGCTCGAGCGCAGCTTGGGCGGCATCAAGGACATGGGCGGCCTGCCCGATGCCCTGTTCGTGGTGGACGTGCAGCACGAGCGCATCGCGGTCACGGAAGCGGGCAAGCTCGGCATCCCCGTGTTCGGCATCGTCGACACCAACAGCGACCCGGAAGGCGTCACTTACGTGATCCCGGGCAACGACGACGCCATCCGCGCCGTGCGGCTCTATGTCACCGCGGCGGCTGATGCCATCGAGGAAGGCCGTGCGGAAGGCGCGGGCGAGGTGGCCTTGGAGGAGTTCGTGGACATGGACGAAGGCAAGGAAGCGCCGGCCTAGTCCCCGTCGCGCTGCAACCTCCACCCAACGACTTACGGAAAGGAATCCAATCGATGGCCGCCACGAACATGCAACTGATCAAGGAACTCCGCGAACGCACCGGAGTCGGCTTTGGCGACTGCAAGAAGGCACTTGCGGAAGCCGGCTGGGAGATGGAAGAGGCCATCGCCATCGTCCGTCGGGAAAGCGGCGCCAAGGCGGCAAAGAAGGCCGACCGCACCGCCGCCGAAGGGTTGCTGGGCGTCGCCCGATCGGGTGACGGCGAAAGGGCCGCCATCGTCGAAATCAACATCGAAACGGATTTCGCGGCCAAGAACGAGAAGTTCGTTGCCTTCGTCGCCGAGGCGGCGGAACGAACGCTGGCGGAAGGCGCGGAGGGCCTCGCCGAGGCCCTCGAGAGTCGGCGGGCCGAGCTGGTGGCCGAGATCGGCGAGAACATCAACGCGCGCCGCGCCGCCCGAGTGGAAGCCCCCGGCGGCACCGTCGGCGTCTATCTGCATCAGGACTCCCGCCAAGGCGCGCTGGTGGGGCTAACCGGGGGCGATGCGGACTTGGCTCGCGACCTCGCCATGCACGTCACCGCCATGCGCCCCTTGGTGGTGGCACCGGCGGACGTGCCCGAAGCCGTTGTGGCCCGCGAACGCGCCATTTTCGAGGCGCAGGCGGCGGAAAGCGGCAAGCCCGCCAACATCGTCGAAAAAATGGTGGAAGGCCGGGTGCGCAAGTTCTTGGCCGAGTCGAGCCTCACGGAGCAGCCCTTCGTCAAGGACGCCCAAGTCCGCATATCCAAGCTGCTCAAGCAAGCGAACGCAACCTGCACCGGCTTCGAGCGCTTCCAGGTGGGCGAGGGGGTAGAGAGGCAGGAAGAGGACTTCGCCGCCGAGGTCGCCGCGCAAGTCGAGAAGAGCGCCTGATACCCCGGCAGGTTTCTGTGGTCCTTCTGGAAACTAGGCCGCTGCGCCGGACCAAGGCGGCATCCCTTAGGGGCGACCCTTGTGGTCACCCGTTCCAGACGAACCGGCTTTGTTCGATGCGCGAGCACGGGCGAGGACAAGCCTCGCCCCTACGGGACCTTCACAAGCGAACCTGACTGCAAGCGGAGCCAGGAGGTGCCACGCCCATGACCTATCGCCGGATGCTGGTGAAGTTCTCCGGCGAGTCGCTCGGCGGCGCGGCTGGCGTTGGCATCGATCCTGATGTCCTCACCAGCATGGCCGGCCAAATCGCTGGCCTCGTGGCTGCAGGAGTCGAGACCGGAGTTGTGGTCGGCGGCGGCAACCTGTTTCGGGGGCAAGACCTTGCCGGGCATGGCGTCGACCGCATCGCCGGCGATCACATGGGAATGCTCGCGACGGTAATGAACGCGCTGGCGCTCAAGAGCGCCTTGGTGAGCGCCGGCGCCGCTGCCGAAGTGCTTTCCGCCCACCCCATGGCGACCATCTCCGAAGGCTTCTCGGTCGCCAAGGCACGAGGACTGCTCGATTCTGGCCACGTGGTGCTCTATGCCGGCGGCACTGGCAGTCCCTTGTTCACCACCGACACCGCCGCGTGCCTGCGCGCCATCGAAACCGGTGCAGAGGTGGTGGTCAAGTCCACCCGCGTCGATGGCGTTTACAGCGACGACCCGGAAAAGGATGCAGCCGCCCAGCGCTACGATCGCCTCGACTACGGCGAAGTGCTGGCGCAGGAACTGGCCGTGATGGACTTCGCCGCCATATGCCTCTGTCGCGACCACGACCTGCCGATCATCGTCTGCGATGTGGCCGAACCCGATGCATTGACGCGCATCGCCCGCGGTGACAAGGTGGGAACGAGAATCGACGGGCGGGGAGAGCGGGGGCCGTGAGCGCGGGCGACGAGTTCATCGACGACATCAAGGAAGATGCCGGCAAGCGCATGGACGGCGCCTTGCAAGCGCTCAAGACGGCGTTCTCCCGCATCCGCACCGGCCGTGCCAACGCCGCCATCCTGGACGGCGTGCAGGTGGACTACTACGGCACCCCGACGCCGGTCACACGTGTCGCCACGGTATCGGTCGAAGAGGCACGCACCCTCCTCATTTCCCCGTGGGAGAAGAAGATGGTGGTGGACATCGAACGCGCCATCTTGAAGAGCGACCTGGGCCTCACCCCCAACAGCAGCGGCGACGTGATCCGCCTAACCCTTCCACCCCTCACGGAAGAAAACCGCCGCGATCTGGTCCGCGTCGCCCGCGCCGAAGCCGAAAAGGGCCGCGTCGCCATCCGCAACGTCCGTCGCGACGCCGTCAGCGACATCCGCGACCTCGTCCGCGAAAAAGAAGCCTCGGAGGATGACGGCCACCGCGCCGAAGAGGAAATCCAACGCATAACCGACCGCCACACAGCAGCAACGGACGAAGCCTTGGCGGAGAAGGAAGCGGACCTGCTCGAGATTTAGCATTGGCTTTCGGGCAAGGGGGACAGGAACACACCTGACCACCCAAGACCCCGACGCTGGCCATAGCAAATCCTGGCAAATGGAAACTGAAGCCATGCTTGTCAACGTTCGCGAGGCCCAGTCCGAAT
>VXPR01000068.1 GCA_009839405.1 Gammaproteobacteria bacterium | reverse complement strand
CAACCTGTCGCCGGACTCCGGCATGAGCTTCTTCCTGCCGCGCATCGTAGGCTATTCCCGCGCCGCCGACCTCATCTACACGAGCCGCATGGTGGATGCCGAGGAGGCCTATCGGATGGGCCTCTTGGACCGCCTGGTGGATGCCGATGCCCTGCTCGAAACCGCCGTGGAGGTGGCCGAACAGATGGCCGCCTGGCCGCCGCTGGCACTGCGCATGTCGAAGCGCGTGCTGCAGCACAACATCGAATGCGACCTCGAGGACGCCTTGCGCTTCGAGTACACCAGCCTTACCTTCGGCAACAAGGCGGTGAACGACCGCAAGGAATCCATCGCCGCCTTCCGCGAGCGGCGGAAACCGGTGTACACGGGTACATAGGAGAACGGGTCTTCGGCGGTGAGGCGACCTGCCTCCCGCGAGGCTGTCCGTCGGCTTGCCTTGTGCTAGCAGCCTGTCGGACTTTGCCGCGTAGCGGCGAAGTGCGAAGTCTGCTAGCCGTAGCTGCGAGCGAACGCGAGCACGAAGGCCAGCAGTTCGCCCAGCGAACTGCCGACGCCCTTCAGGGCGCGCTAGTGCGCCACGGAGCGTGGCGTTGGCACGATGCGGGTCACGTCGATGCCGGAGCGGTCCAGGAGTTCGCCCACGCGAGGGGCGATGTCCTTCTCCCAGGTCTCGCTCTGGTACACCTTCTCGTACAGCTCCTCGCGCTCTGCCTCCGAGGCGAAGCGGCGCATCCAGACGTAGGTGGTGTCGTCTTCTTCGCCACGAAAGCTGCCGGTGATGACCATTCCCTTCCCGACTTGGAAGGGGATGATGACGTCCTCCATGTACGCCACCCACTCATCCATCTTGCCTTCGAGCACTTTGTATCGCCTGAGTTCGTAGAACATCGCACCGCTCCCTCGTTCGCGCCAAACCAAAGGCGGAAGTCTGTCGGATGCGGCAGGCTCGATGCAAGAGCGACGCAGCTCACGCTGGAGACAAACACTCCGATCCAACCAATCGCATGCTGCGACCATTATTCTGGTACATTTCGTCCATATACACGCGAAATACCAGCATTTCGGTAAGCCAATGGTCCACCATCTACCATCACTCGGCGAAAACCTGCGCCACGCTCGCAAGCGCCGGTTTCCGAACGACGATCTCGCCGCCTTTGCGCTGCGCGTCGGCGTCAGCCGCTCGACGCTGCAGAAGATGGAAAAGGGCGAGCTTTCCGTCGGAATCGGCAAATACTACCGTGCGGCCCAGGTGCTCCGCCTCTCCGACACATTCTCCGATCTGCTCCACCTCGAGGACAGCCTGTTTGACGACCCGCGTCTGCCACTTTGACATTCACGTCAACAGCCGCCACACCGGCACGATCCATGCTGCCGAATGCGTGGTGCTCGAAGAGGATGGCTTTGTGCGAAGGGTCGACTTCCGTTACCTGCCCGAGTTTGCCCTACATCCGCACGGCTTTGCCCTAGACCCGCAAAGGCTGGCGCTTGGCCTGGATGAAATCCGCTTCAACTGCCAAGGAGGCATGCCTGGCTTCATCGACGACCACTTGCCCGACTCGTGGGGAACCAAGGTGTTGGCGGCGCTGGCCCTGCACCGCGATGGCGTTCGTTTGAACCGAAACAGCGCAATCGACCTTCTGACGCTCCTTCGCGGCAAGAGCAGCATCGGTGCGCTCTCGTTTGTCCCACTGGGCCAAGGATCCCCCCCAGGGCCTCCGGGCTTCGCCAACGTCGGCGCCTCCATCGACCAGCTGGCGATGGCGGAGCGGGCCGCAACGCGCATCGATGCGGTGGACTGGTCCCGAGACACCGACAACATTGGTCTCGCGAAACTCGCGCACGACGGTAGCAGCATCGGCGGCGCCCGACCGAAAGCGCTGATCACCGACGGCAGCAACCACTACCTCGCCAAGTTCAACCGCCTTTCTGGCGATGGCTACAACAACGCCCGCGTGGAGCTCGCTTGCCTGAACATGGCGCGCGCGGCGGGGCTCGAAGTCACCGACGGGAAGGTCGTGGCCGGCGTGAACGGACGCGAGGCCCTGCTGCTAAGGCGCTTCGACATCGATGCACATCGTCACCGCCGACACTTGGTGACCCTCAACGCACTGCTCAAGGAGCCGGCCACCGAGCGCGACTCGGGCCTCAGATTTCGCTACGACGATGTCGCTGACGTCCTGCGCAGCCATTCGGTGTCGGTGCAAGCGGATCTGGCACAGCTGGCGCGGCTGGCGCTGTTCAATCGCGCCATCAACAACACCGACGACCACGCCCGCAACTTCAGCCTCATCCACGACGGCGATGGCTATTGCCTTGCGCCAGCATACGATCTGGTGCCGAACCTAGCCTTTGGCGAGTACCACGCGGCCAGCTTCGGCCAGCAGCCATGGCCACCACAACCATCCGAAATGACCAAGGTTGGCAGGATTTTCTCCCTCCCCAAGGCGGTCTCTCAATCCTGCGCGGGCGAGGTGCGCACCGCCGTCGAACGTTGGCCCGAGTTCGCCGAGCAGGCCGGAGTTGCTGAGGAAGAGTGCCAGCGGATCGGGGCACGCTTTCATCTTTAGGTGGCTTGGGGGAGCGGTGCGCTTCCGTGGTAGTTTGGGCGCACCAACCTTGAAGGCGGGGATCGATGGCGGCGCTTGACGGAATGCGGATTCTCGACATGACGCAATACGAGGCGGGCACATCCTGCACGCAGAGCCTCGCGTGGCTCGGCGCGGACGTGGTGAAGGTGGAGCAGCCCGGCATCGGCGATCCGGGGCGTGGCCGCGCCGCCGGCAACAACATCGACCGGGAGTACTTCATCGTCTGGAACTCGAACAAGCGCAGCGTCACGCTCAACCTCGGCACGCCCGAAGGTCGGGAACTGCTGCTGTCGATGGCGCCGAAATACGACGTCTTCATCGAGAACTACGGCCCCGGCGTCGTCGAGAAGCTTGACATCGGCTACGACGTGATGCGCGAGCGCAACCCGGAAATCATCTATCTGCGCATCAAGGGCTTTGGCACCAGCGGCCCCTACTCGCACTACAAGTGCATGGACATGGTGGCGCAGGCCGCTGCCGGCGCCTTCTCCATCACCGGCAATCCCGATGGCCCGCCCATGCGCCCCGGCCCCACCATGGGCGATGCCGGCACCGGGATGCAGGCCGCCCTCGCGGTCACCGCCGCCTGGGCACAGAAGCAGCGCACCGGCAAGGGCCAGTTCATCGAACTCGCCATGCAGGAGGCGATGACGTACTACATGCGCACCGCCATCTCGCACACCGGCTATGGCAAGCGACCCACGCCGCGCATGGGCAACGGCAGCAACCCGTTCGTCTCGCTCTATCCCTGCGCACCCGGCGGCGCGAACGACTATGTATTCGTCATGGCGGTGAATCCGCGCATGTGGGCCGCGGTCTGCCGCACCATCGGCAAGCCGGACCTGCTCGAAGACGAACGCTTCGCGAGCGCCGCCGCGAGGCAGCGCAACGGCACCGAACTGACCGCGGAGATCGCCGCCTGGACCCGCACCAAAACCAAGAAGGAGGCCATGACCGAACTCGCGGAAGCGGGGGTGTGCGCAAGCCAGATCTACGAAACCAGCGACCTGTTCGACGACCCGCACCTCGTCGAGCGCGACTTCATCCACGACCTCGCCCACCCCGAGCACGGCGACATCCGCCTGCTCGGCTGGCCCGCGCGCATGTCGGCAAGCAGCGTGGAAATCGAACCGGCGCCGCTGTTGGGGCAGCACACGGACAACGTCCTGGAGGAGGACCTCGGCCTCACGACGGAGGAAATCGCCTCGCTGCGCGACCGCGGCGCCATCGGAAACGAACAATCGGGACCCGCCTGACGCTAGCGCGCTCTGCACCCACCGACATCCCCCCCTCCGAGAAACGGCGAGGAACGCCGTTTCTCGACTCCCCCGCCAGGGGGGGGGGGG
>VXPR01000354.1 GCA_009839405.1 Gammaproteobacteria bacterium | reverse complement strand
CTGCCGGAGTCAGCGATCTAGCATCCGCTCGCATCTGCGCCGGTCGTCGCTGCCGATGTCGTCGCGTTCGCAGCGGATGCGAAGCACTTCGACGGGGCTCCGGGCGGGCCCGGTGATTCGCCAATTGCGTCCCGAGCCGAACCTGGACTTCATCCTGCGCACTTCCACCTCCTGCCCCTGCTTGAGCCTTGCCCGGCGGGCGTGCTCGCCCTCAAACAGGTAGCGGTTGTCGAGCGCGATGACCTGGCGGTCCAGAATGGATTGGTGGATTCCGGTTACCTCGGCATGAAAACGATCCGGCGGCGGCGAGAGGGGCGCTTGCTGCGGACGGCTTCTTGGCGGCGGGGTTCCGAGGGTCTCTTCGACGAGCGCCGGCGGTTCGCCCGGGGTTGCCACTTGCTGTGCTGGCCGCGCCAGCGGGCGCTCCGACTGCCGCTTCGCCTCTTCCAGGCACACTCGACGCACATCGGCATCGTCGATGGCCATGCAGTCGAGCACCTTCTCGCAGTGTGCGCGCTGGGGCTCCGCCAGCTCATCGCAGCGGTTCTCGGAGGCGGCGTCGGCCAAGACCGGACTCGCAACGGCCAAGGCCAAGAACAGGCCTAGCGCGCGACACCATTGCAGGATGGCGCAGCCGAGGTTGTCGTGCTCGTCCACCTTGGGCGGCGCGCCAGCCGAACGCCCCCTGAGCCTGCCAAGGCGGAGGGGGCGAAGCCTCAAGACGCTCCGGTACCCGCCGCTAGAAGCCCACCGACATGCGGAGGTAAAGCTGACGGCCCATGATGCTGTCGAGATAGCTCTCGTAGCCGACGCCGGACGGGAACGCGTTCGGGTTGGAGTTGAAAACGTTGCGGATGGCCACGTTCGCCGCCACATAGCCGAAGCCGAGCAGATCCGGGCGACGATAGGTGTAGCTCACGTCCCAGTATGCGCGCGACTCGATTCGGCAGTACGGGTTGCGGTCCTGGTCTGTGCAGGCGTCGTTCTCGTTCCAGCTCGTCGTGTCCATGCCGTGGTCGTGCGACAGGTACGTGTTCTGCGGCGTGTGCGGCGGGCCATAGCGATCGACGATCTCGTCCCAAGAGGCGATGAGGTCGGTGATCGACTGGTGCCAGCGCACGCCGAAGTGCACCGTGTGGTCTTCTCGGAACCAGCGCAGCGATGCGTTCACGCGCCACTTCGGCGTCGGCGGCAACGGCGAGAAGAGGGCGTTGTACGGGCGCCAGAACGCCGCGCTGTTGCGGTTGCCGAGACCGTCGACGCGGATGCCGGCGAACTGGTGGCCGCTGTCGGGCGCGTACCGCTGCAGGCTCATTTCGAGGATCTGCGTCGCCGAGATGCGGAAGCCGAAGCTGCCGAGATCATCGTCGAGATCGAGCACGGGAATGTCGCCGGCGTCGAAGCGATAGCGCATGTTGTAGACGATGGAGCGCACCCGCGATTCGCCCTGGTTGAGCCAGCCTTCGTCCACGCCCGTGAGGCGTCCAGCAGCATCCCGCACGATGTTGGCGCCACCGAGGCCCTGTTCCCGTTCCGCGATCCACGTCTGCGCCGCCGCGGTACGGCATTGCAGTTCGCTGGCCGAGGTCTGGGAAAGGAATTGCGCGATCGAAATGTTGGCCCGCTCCTCGTTGTCGTAGTCGATCAGCGTGCCGGGGCACTGCTGCACCGCGTACTGCTCAAAGGGCCCGGCATTCTGGCCAAGGATGACCCCGGCGCCCATCCGCTCCACCCGGCCGTTGAACACGACGTTGGTGTAGTCGGCGTCGAAGACGAAGTCGCCGTCCAAGAGTTGCAGCGAAAAGCCGGCGTTCCACAGATCAGACACCTCGGCGTCGAGGCCCCGGTTGGAGGCGTTCTCTCGAACCGCCACTCCCGGCACGCCCCCGCCCTGCAGGGCGTCGGCGCATTGCGCGAGTTCCGGCATCGCGTCGCAAATGTAGTCTCCCTCGGTCGAGTACACGACATCGCCGGGTGCCGAGGCGAACAATTGGTAGCTGCCCGGCGGCACGAAGCCCTCGGTGATGCTGCCGCGCAGCGCCAGCCAATCATTCGGCTGGTAGCGCATTGCGAGCTTCGGAATCGTCACGTCGAAGCCGGCCGACTGCCCCACCGAGGCAAACGAGGCGTTGATGTCGAACTCGGTGTAGCGAACCGCGGCCTGAACTTCCATCTGCCCCCAGGTGTCGCTCGAAATCGGCTCTGCCCGCACTTCCACGAACGCCGCCCGAACTTCCTCGGAAGTACCTTGGAAATCCACCCGATCTGACGAAATGCCGGCCGCGCCGAGCTGGTCGGGGCGGAACTCCTCGTCTTCGGTGCGCAGGTGAATGCCGGTGGCGATGCCGACTGGCGCCTCGTTGTACCAGAGGTCGAACAACTGGCTGTTCGACACGGTCATGTCGAGGATGACCATGCCCACGTCGCGCTGCACGTGACGGGGGCTCAACCCCGCGTTGCGCGATTCGACGGCGGTGTTCCACGCGGGGTCGTTCTTGTCGCGCCAGGATTGGTGCGCGGCCGGCAGCACGAGTCCGGTGGCCGGGTCTTGCGAGAGCCAGGCGGTGGAGAAGGGGTTCCAGCAGGAGTTGCCGTTGGGGCCGCCCTGACAGCGCAGGCTGTCCACCACGAGCGGCCATGCCGGATCGAGTGACACCCATTCGCGCCGGCTCTTGTTCCAGATCCAGTCGCCATCGATGATCCAGTCGGTGTCCGGCACCTGCACGGTGGAGCCGAGGCGCAGACGCAGGTTCTCGGACAGGCGGCGATCGTTGAGCGACATGTCGGCATTCAGCCATGGATAGGATTCATGCACATACGGCTGCTTGGGGAACGCGCCGATGTAGCCGTGGATGCCGACGCCCGAGTCGCCCATGAGCACGTCGTCGAAGAGTCGAATGCCGCCGCTGGTGAAGGTGTCGAGCACGCCATCGCCATCGCTGTCGATGCCGTCGAGGTCAGGGTCGAAGCGGTCTGGCACGCCGTCGCCGTCGCGGTCCTCGGTGGCCGAAAGCAGCACCACGCGATGCATGGGATTGAGCTGCCCGGAACGGTTGCCGAGCTCTATGTCGTCGGCGATGCCGTCACCGTTCAGGTCGCGGTCGGGCAGGCCATCGCCGTTCAGGTCCTGGGCGAAGACCAGCCACTCGCCCGGTTCCTGAAGGTAGTCGTAGCGGCCGTCACCGTCCACGTCCTGCCAGTCCAAGGTGCCGTGCGACACGAGGATGGGGCCGGTCAGCACATAACCCCAGTCCAGCGCCGCCTGGGTATCGCGCTCGTCGCGTATGTGCGCCGGAATGTAGTTCGCGCAGGCGGAGATGGTCGCTGCCACCTCCGGCACGTCGCAGACGTTGGAGTCGTCGGCGTAGGCGCGGTACGGGTTGCCCGGCATGCTGCCGATGGCGATGGGCTGCGTGTGGTCGTAGGTGCGAACGCCGGTCGGCCACTCGTCGATGGACGGAGCGAAGGTGCGCGTGGAGTAGTCGAGGCGCGAGAACACCGTTTCACCACGCACGGTGATGTAGTCGTTGAACTCGTGCTCGAAGTAGGCCATGCCCTGTTCTTGGTCGCGCCGCTCGCGGATGTCGGTGATGTCCGTGATGGTGTAGCGGCAGTCGCTGCCAAAGGCCTGGTTGGTTTCGGTGCCGCGGGTGCGGTATTCCTGCCCCCGCCACGGCCCGGTGCGGAAGCCATTCAGGAAGTTGCCGACGTGCACGGTGTCGTTCTGGCCGAGAACGCGGGTGGTGTAGGGCTCGGGTCTGGGCCAGCCGCCGTCGTTTGGATTGAGGGTGTTGAGGTCTGGCGGCTCGCCGAGCTGGTTGTGGCCAGCACCGAAATCGTTATTGCAGCCTGGATCCTCGAGATGCAAGGTGCGGAAATCGCCGACGTTGTCGTTGAAGTCGCGCGGATACTGCGGGAACCGCCAGCTCGACGACCAAGG
>VXPR01000210.1:883-3949 GCA_009839405.1 Gammaproteobacteria bacterium | reverse complement strand
CACCTCGAACGCGCCGGCGCCGCGGCCAAGGCTCCCGAGGGCGCCAAATCCCTCCTCCGCCACGAGCGCTTCCAGCGGCCCGTCGTCCCCGAGCTGCCGGTTGCACGGCAGGCCATGGAGGTCCGGGAGGAGGCAGTGTCCGCTTCCCTGAGCGCATAGACCGGCCGCCACCGGAGAGATCGACATGCCACTTCCCCTGGACTTCAGGCCCGATCCGGAGCGTCCGTTCACCACGGTGCGCACGGCCATCGACGCCCCGGAACCCCAGGAGCTCCGCAACTACGCCTCCCGCGAAGACTGCCTCACCGATCTCCAGCGCTGGCGGGACGCCAGCGTCATCATGGACGCCCCCTACTACCATCTCGGCATCGGCGAAGGCGGCGACGAACGGGCCTACATCTTTGAGGTCCATGAAGAGGACGAACTCCGGCTCGCCGTCTCGATCGACCGGCAAACCATCCACGAAAACGGTCCCTGGGCGCGTCCGGACCCGTTCCGGAACGAGCTCGTCCAGAACCCCGGCCAGGCGTTCCCGTTCCTGCCCTCCCAGGCTCCGGCGCTCAAGCTCGACGACTGGCTCGCACAAAGGGCAGGCGACCAACCCCACGACGCCGTCTCCTGGGCGCTCGCCCAGGACAAGTCCACGGCCGCCGGCCGGCTTCTCGCCGATCTCTCCGATCCCGACAAGATCGACCCCACAGCCGCCCGCGCCATCATCCGGACCTTCGAAGCCAATTGCGAACGCGCCGAAGCAAACGCAGACCCTGCGGGGACCCCCGCCTTCGAGCGCATTCTCAGGCGGTCGATCGAGCAGCATCGCAAGACGATGGACGACACGCCTGAACGCACCTGGGACAGAATCAAGGCCGACTACGCCGCCGTGTTCGAGGCGGCCGGAGGCAACGTCAACCAGGTGCCCTATCAGGACGGCTATCCGGCCCTTCACGACCTGGCGCGCCAAGCGAAAGCAGCCGCCCACTACCCCGACCGCCAGGAAGACAAGCTCAGCGCGCTGCTCGACACGCTGGACACCTGCGCCGAGCGCAAGATCGCAATCAACGACCTCCATGTGGATATGGCCCGCGCCCGCGCAGGCCTCGACCGGCTCATCCGCAACGCCGGCACCCATATCGATCCCCGCATCGAGCGCGACCCAGACTTCCCCGAATGGTCCAACTTCCGCGCTACCGCGATCACACGCTGGACGCACGCCGTGGCAGATCCCGACCTCAGCCAGCACCTGCCCCACTGGGACTACGACGCCATGAAGACGCATTTCGAGCGCCTGGCCGACCCCGCGATCCCGACCGTCTTTCACCCGCGCGCGCTTGCCGTCTCGCGCGAGCCGATCCTCAACTCTCCCATGCGCCGCCTCGCCTCAGCCTACGAACACGCCCTCAAGTCCGTGCGCGACGACCCAAATCTCCTGCCCTACTCGCTACGGCTCGACAGCCTGCAGCTCACTCTCCAGTGGGCCCGCGAGAAATGCTCCGGCGTCCCCGAGAAACTGGCGCACATCGAGTCCCTGGCCGCCCAGCTCGAAGTCGCCCACCAACGGAGGACCAGCGCCCAAAAAGCAGCGGAGAGTCTGAACGACGCGTCCGGACAGCTCGTCCAGCACATCAACTGGTCGAAATCGAACCGAAAGCCCGTTCACGAGGCTCCCGGTTTCGGTTCCTGGCGCGAGAACGCAGACCGGGTCGCCGCCCGATGCCAAGCCATCTTGAAGGACCCCCACCTCGCTCCGCACTTCACGCGCGCCGGCGCCTCCGCGGACTCTGCCCGAACCGCGATCCTGTTCCTTCGGGACGACCAGTACCGGATGCCACCCTCTCCCGAAGCGATCGCTGCGCAGCGCCAGGCCCGCGCGGAAGCCCGCGCCGATGCCCGCGAGGAACCCCGCTCCATGAGCGCTTGACCGGTCCCAGAACCCCTTTCCCGAAGCAAACCGATGCCGCTCCCCTTCCACATACAGCTCGACCCTGACCGCCCAATCACCACCGTCTTTACCGAAATCGATCCCGATATCCCGGACTATGTCGACCCGCCGGAAGACATCCGCACCTACGCCACGCGCGGGGAATGCCTCCGCGATCTCCGGCGCTGGCGCAAAAGGCTACGCCGCATCGACTACGAAGAAGAAGACGAGCCCGACTACGACAACAGGCACGACTTCATCAAGCACGACTCCACCTGCACATTCGAAGTCTACGAGCACGAGCGTCTCCGTCTCGCCATCCAGCTTCAGCCCTATGACGCGCCTGTCTCCTTCGGCCCCTGGGCCGACAGCCCCAGGCCGCTGGATGACGAACCCGCACCGCCCCCACCGGACCGGGACAACGACGCCGGCGGCGAGACGGAACCCGGACCCGGCGCAACGGCCGGTCTCCAGTGGCTGCGCGAACTGAAGTCGCCTTCCACTGCCTCGCGCCTCATGAACCTCATCAAGGATAACAACCTCATCCCTCGGCCTGTCGCCCTCGCCATATTCGAGACATTCGAGGACAGCTGCGAGCGCGCCTGCCCCGGACCGGACCAGGCCCGCCTCATCGATTTCGACCGCATCTTCCGGCGCGCCGTCGAACGCTGGCTCAGGAACATGGACGACACGCCCGAACGGACCTGGGACACGATCAAGGCCGACTACAGCAGCCTTTACGCCGCCGCCGGGGGCGACTTCGACCGCCTTCCCCAGCAGGACGGCTTCGACGCCCTCGACCGCCTGGTCCGCCTCGCGCTCGGCACCGCGCACTACCCCGACCAGCACGAAGACCGGATCCAGGCCCTCGCACAAACAATCGCGACCCTCGCCGCACGCCGCGCGCAGGCAACACCGCCCCCGACAACATCGGAGAGCCTCCCGCCATGAACCCCGAACTCCATGCCTTTTTCCTCGACCCGTCCGCATCGGGCCACTCCCTGCACGGAGAACTTTCGGAAGCCTACCGGCGCGCGTGCGAACAGGCCGGCGCCGAGCTCGAGCTGATCGGATATACGGACGAATTCGAGTTCCTGCTTGATGAAATCCGCGACTATCTTCGCGACGAAAACGAATATCCGGTATAT
>VXPR01000210.1:0-873 GCA_009839405.1 Gammaproteobacteria bacterium | reverse complement strand
ACGCTCGCCGTGCCGCTGTAAGCGAGCTTCACATCGAAGTCGGACAACGTCTCGACGAGATCCGCAACCTGCTCGCCGACGCCTATCTGAGGCCGGGCCAACCCATCGACGACTACGGCTACGAGAGCTGGTGCGACGCACGCGATCACACCCTGTGGGAAATCGAAAACCTTCGCTCGCTTCCCCAGTTTCTACCCCACCTCGATCGGGTCCTGACGAACCTCGACGAGCTCGTGAACGCCGTCCCCAATGACGTCTCTCTTGCCGACTTGCCCTATTTCACCACGCCCGTCGACCAGGACCTGCACGCCTTCTTTCTCGACCCGTCCGCATTCTCCGACGATCGCCACCCCGAAATATCGGCCCGCTACAGCGCTCTCTGTGCACAGATCGAAGGCGAGAACCTCGAACTTCTCGCGTACGCCGACGGCTTCATGGACTTCTTCAACCATGCCCGGGACACTGCGCAGCAGGCACAGCAAACCGACGCCGGCCACCCCTACACAGCCCACCTGACCCACCTCTGGGCTACGACTTACGCAATATTCAACCGGTCCACGCGCGTCCGGGACCTAAGCGACACGATCTCCGAAGGGCTTCGCAGATTCCAGGACATGGAAGATGCCGCTGCCCGGGACGACCTCCCGCTGGCCGAGAGCCCCTCACTCGGGCATTGGCTCACCGAGGCCCATGGCATGATCGAGGCCGTCGAGCGCTACGCCTCCTTCCCACTACTGACGCCCCACATCGACCGGTCCCTCTCCTCCCTGCCAAACCTTCAGAACACAGTCTCTGCTCACACCCCACCCGCGAACCAAGCGTCGGCCGCTGCAAACGCAACCCTGCAAAACGACCTTTAATTCGCGAGCGCCC
>VXPR01000494.1:736-3953 GCA_009839405.1 Gammaproteobacteria bacterium | reverse complement strand
CCCGTGCTATGGTCTCCATCGCCTCGCCCCGTTGGGTGTGGACCCCGTCATTCTCGCCTTCGAGGCCGTTCGGAATGAACGGGGCGGAGCATCCCATTGGGGCGAAGGCCATTCACATGCGTAACGCGCGATCGCTCACGCGTCTTAAGCCGCACCATCCAGCACAACACGGAGACGTCCACTCGCTGAATCGCGACCGTGCCAATGACGCCAGTTTCGCCCTAAAGAATGCGTATGACCTCCACGCAACCGCAGTTGTTCCGTCGCGTGATGGCGAGCGTCCCGCCAGTGGCCCTGCGCACCCAAGCCAGGGCTCGCGGATCCGCCGCGAGGTCCCTCCGCGTGGCCGGCGTCCTCGCCGCGTTGATCGCGGCCGGCGCGAACGCCGCCGCGACGGACGATGCCCGGCGCCGGGGCCAGGCCACGCACCTAGCCGAGGCGCCGACGCTCGACGGCAACGTCGCCGGCGACACGGCCTGGGAGGACATTCAGCCCTTCACCGAGTTCACCCAGATGCGGCCGGACGCCGGCGCCCCCGCATCCGAGCGCACGGAGGTCTTCTTCGGCTTAACCGACGACGCGCTGCACGTCGGCGTCATCTGCCACGAGACCGATCCGGCGAACATCATCGCCTCCAACGATCCGTTCCTGTCCGACTCGTTCATCATGGTGCTCGATGCCTTCGGCACGGGCCGCGCCGGCATGCTGTTCGGCACGAACCCGGTCGGTGTCGAGTACGACGGTCAGGTCACCCGCGAGTTTCCAGACTGGAACTGGAGCACGCTGTGGGAGGTGCGCACCCGCCGCCACGACGGGGGATGGAGCGCAGAGTTCGAGATTCCCTTTCAGTCCCTGCGCTACGGCGCCGGCGACGAACAGACCTGGCGCGTCAACTTCGCCCGCGAGATTCGACGCAACAACGAAACCTCCACCTGGTCGCCCGTCCCGCGGCAGTTCAGCGTGTTCCGCCTCGCCCTCGCCGGGCGCATCGACGGCGTCCGGGTGCCGCCCGGGGCGGCGAGCGCGAGGGTGTCCGGCGCGACGACGACCTCGGCGTTGATCTGAAGTACTCAATCACGCCGAGCCTGACGCTCGACCTGACCTACAACACCGATTTCGCCCAGGTCGAGTCGGACCAGCAGCAGGTCAACCTCGGCCGCTTCAGCCTGTTCTTTCCCGAGACGCGCCCGTTCTTCCTCGAAAACGCGGGTTCGTTCAGCGTCGGCTTTCCGGGCTTGCGGCTCTTCCACTCACGGCGCATCGGCATCGCGCCCGACGGCCGCCGGCTGCGCATCGACGGCGGCATGCGGGTCTCGGGCAGGGTCGGCGCCGCGACCAATGTCGGCTTGCTGCGCATGCGCGCGCAAGGCGTCGAAGGAGACGCCCGCAACGACTTCACGGTGGCGAGGGTCAGCCGGGACCTGCGCAACCGTTCGTCGGTCGGGTTCCTGGCCACCGACCGGCGCGACGGCGACTCGAGCAGGCAGACCTACGGCCTCGACGGAAATCTCGGTATCGGCGACAACGGGCAACTGTACGCGCTCGCCGCCCGCACCCGAACGCCGGGCGTCGAGGCACAGGACCATCTTTTCAACCTCTACGGCGCCTACAACTCCACCGACTGGAACGTCGACGGCGCCTACACCGAGATCGCCCCCGGCTTCGACCCCGGGGTGGGATTCGCCACCCGAACCGACTATCGCCGGGTAGGTGTGTTCGCCATGCGCAGGTTCGTCGACGAGGCGACGCTGCGTGAGTGGCGTCCGCTCGCCTCCTACGCCGGGTTCTGGGATTTCGACGGCTACCACGAGAGCGGCAACCTCCATTTCGAGAGCTGGTGGCTGTGGAAGAGCGGCGCGGACGTGTGGCCGGCGGTCAACTTCATCCACGAGGGCGTCAAGGAGCCGTTCACCATCGCCGGCGTCACGGTGCCGAGCGGCGACTACCAGAACCGCAGCTTCCAGATGGGCATGAGCACGCCGCAGACCGGCAACTGGAGCGCCAACGCGCACCTGGTGGCGGGCGGATTCTATGGCGGCAAGCGCCACTCGGTCTCCCCGGCCCTCAACTACCGGCGCGATGAGGCCCTGTCCGCCTGGGTCGCTTGGGACCGCAACGTCATCGACCTCGGCGGCGAGGACGAGTTCGAAGTCAACCTGGCCCGCGCGGGGTTCTCCTACTCGTTCACGCCAAAGGTCACCCTGTCGGCCCTGGTGCAGTACAACGACGCCGACGAGATGTTCTCGGCGAATGTCCGCTTCGTCTGGCTGCGCTCCGCCAGCGCCGGCCTTTACGTGGTCTACAACGAGCTCGACAACCGAGGCGGCCTACGCCCGCCCGAGCGCGAACTGGTGCTGAAGTACAGCCACATCTTCGACGTGCTGTAGCCGGGGCCGCGCTATGGGTTCTTCAGACCGGTCTCCAACTTGCTGCGGACCTCTGCCCCAATCTAACGCCAGGCCCATTGCGTCGGGCTGACGTCCTTCTTGGGACGCCATCGCCGAGCGGCAGCAGTTCTCCGCCGCACTCCAGCGCCGCTCGGGGCGCCCTCTCTCCCGTCGCCTCCTCGTGCCGAAAGCAGAAATGCGCATTGGCCAGCCCGCGTCCGTACTGCGCGGCGGCCCCGTGTTGAACGCAGCGATGGATTCAGCACGGGCCCCGTAGGGGCGACCCTTGTGGTCGCCCGTCTTGAACGCGCCGACACACTCGGGGGCGGGATTGAATGCATCGACAGATTCGGCATGGGACGGGACAAGCCCGTCCCCTACGGGGAATGCGTTTGGCCGCACTGGCAGACTCGGTGCCGTCCATGCATGAGTTCGTCTGACCTGAGCGTAGGATGCGAGGGGCGTATTTACAACGGGAGCCTGGAGCCGTGCAGCACGATGTTCTGATCGGTACGTACACGCACCGCGATGCCGAGGGCATCTACCGTGGCCGATTCGACGACGAGACCGGCACGTTCGAGACCGTGGACCTCGCTGTCGCTGTCGCCAATCCGGCCTTCCTCGCATTGCGCGATGACATGCTGTTCGCGGTCAACGAGCAGATGGACGGCGGCGTGTCGGCGTTTCACCGCGAGGACGGGCGCCTGGAC
Organism: Gammaproteobacteria bacterium; assembly: GCA_009839405.1. Lineage (GTDB taxonomy): Bacteria > Pseudomonadota > Gammaproteobacteria > Pseudomonadales > Azotimanducaceae > VXYL01. The sequence goes on along the minus strand of VXPR01000494.1, from coordinate 856 downwards.
CTCGTTGCCGCAGAGCCGAGCGGGGGTTCCCTGCCGTGCCACATCAGCGCGGGTGACGGCTGGGTCGCGGTCGCGAATTACGGTTCCGGCACCGTTCCCCAGTTTACAGTCGGGGCGGGC
>VXPR01000494.1:0-726 GCA_009839405.1 Gammaproteobacteria bacterium | reverse complement strand
GTCGTGGACGGCCGCCTGCAACCGATGTCAGACCTGCGTCAACACGAGGGCGCGGGTCCACTTGCCGCGCGCCAAGCGAGCGCGCACCCGCACGAGGTGCAGCAGATCGGCGCGACGGCGCTGCTGGTGCCGGACCTCGGTACGGACCACCTACACATCTACGATGTTGCCGGTCATCGCCTGCACGAGCGCCGTGCCGTCGCGCTCGAGCCCGGTTCCGGGCCACGTCACACCAAGCGCCATCCCTCGAAGCCGGTCCTCTACGTGCTCGGTGAACTTGGCAACACAGTTGACGTCCTGAGTTGGCCAGACCTCGAACCCATCCAGCGCGTCGACACGCTGCCCGCCGATTTCGAGGGTGAGAGCACCACGGCGGAGATCGTCGTCGCACCGGACGGCCGTTTCGTGCACGCATCCAATCGGGGCCACGACAGCATCGTCACCTTCGCCGTCGACGAATCGGGCTGCCTGTCGGCGCCCAGTTTCGTGCCGACGCTGGGCCAGCATCCGCGCTACTTCTGCCTCGACCCCTCGGGCGGCTGGCTGCTGGTGCTCAACCAGGACTCGGACAATGCGGTGGTGTACCGCATCGACGGTGGCCGACCGAGCGATGCGGTCTGCAAAGCGCCGGCGCCGACGCCGGTGTGCCTGCTGTGGGACGACCGCCAAGAGTAGAGGAGCCGGCTGGCGTGGTCGATGGCGACCTCGCCAGCTAGGAGCTTGCGC
>VXPR01000075.1 GCA_009839405.1 Gammaproteobacteria bacterium | reverse complement strand
TCGCCGTCCATGTCCATGGTGTCGGAGAGCAGCACCACCCGATACTCGGGGTTCCGGGTCAGGCCGAAGTCGGCATCGGGAATGCCGTCGCCGTCCATGTCCGCACCGGTGGTGCGGTCGGGAATGCCGTCGCCGTTGGCGTCCTGCGCAAACAGCATCATCTCGCCCGGCTCTTCCAAGTAGTCGTAGCGGCCGTTGCCGTTGCGGTCGTCGTAGTTCAGGTACGAGTCCGCATGGATACCGCGCTCGAGGAAGGTGTCGGCGGCACCGCCAGCATCGGCGGAGAACATCGACCGTACCCATTCCTCACGCTGCGCCCAGCGATCGTTCCACTCGTCGCAACCGTCGAGAGCGAGGTAGTCGCACGCGCTCGAACCGTCCGCGTAGGCGCGGAAGGGGTTGCCGGGGTTGGAGCCGACCACCATGGCCGCCGTCGGGCCATTGGAAGCGCGGGCGTTCCAGTCATCGAGACGAACCGAGTAGTTGCGCGTGTTCCAGTCGAGCCGTGAGGTGACGAGCTCGCCACGCACTTTCACGTAGTCGTTGAACTCGTGCTCGAAGTAGGTCATCGCCGACTCTTGGTTGCGCTCCTCGCGGATGTCGGCCTGGTCGCCGATGGATGCGCGGCAGTCCTGCGGCTCGCCAGCGGGATAGCCTTCCTGGCCGTTCCACGCGGACCAGCCATCGAGCTCGCCCACCATGAAGCCGTTCAGGTAGTTGCTCGGCAACTGGTTGTCGGTGTAGCCGAGGTTCTGCTCGGAGTTGTCCCAACCACTGATCGTGGTGAGCGGATGGTCGGCCAGTTCCGGATATGGCAGCACGCCGCCCTTGCCGCTACGAATGTCGTCGCGGCGCGGGTCATCCGGAGGCAGCGGCGGACGGAACGGCGTGTAGTCGTTGCCGCCACCGAAGGCGTAGCCACAACCTGGGTCTTGCCGGAAGGCCGTCCAGATGCCGCCCGACTGGTCGGGGTCGCTGTAGCCGGTGTAGGGCAGCAGGTTGTCGCTGAGCTGCGGGCCACGCCATGCGCCCCGACCGCCCTTGCGCGAACCCATGAAGTGGATCGGCACGACGCCGGGGTCGTTGATGTCATAGACCGGCGAGAACACGCCGCCAGCCGGGCCCGCTGCGGGAATCGAGTTCGATTGGTCGCTGCGAGTCGGCGAGTAGCGTTCTGCCAGCCAGCCACCGGTGTTACCCCAGCCCCAACGCTGTGCGTCGGGCAGTCGGTACCAGATCGCGTCCACGGATGCGTTCGGCGAAAGCTCGCCGCTCGAGCCGCGGTGCGGGATCAGGTATTCGCCGGGATGCGCCCAGGGACGTTCCTGATACGGGTGCAGATACTGCCCCGTCCAGTTCGCCGAGCTGATGACGTAGTCCGGGCGGTCCGTCTGCTTCATCCGCGCCTGGTCACGAATCTCCAAGGCGAAGATGATGCTGGTGCGGTCGCCCTGTGCCCCTGCAAGGAGCCCCATGCGCTTGGCCGGCGAGCCGTTCTCGATGGGCTGCGAATACTCGTAGTTCACCATCAGGCCGTCGAAGTCCTTGCGCGGCACCAGGTTGATGACGCCGGACACTGCCGAGGCGCCGTACAGCGCCGAGGCGCCGTCGAGAATCGTCTCGATGCGGCCAATGGCGATGCCGGGATACATGTTGTTGAGGTCCGAACCTGCGCGCCGGGTGGACGAGCCGATGCCGGTGACGCTGGCAGGCACGCGGTGCCCGTCCATCATCGTCATCGTCGCTCGCGTGCCGAGACCGCGAAGGTTGGCCCACGTTTCCGCGCCCTGCTGGAATTGCTGGTCGTCGGCACCGTGGAATTCGGTGGTTGCCGTCTGGGCGTTCACACCGATCTGGAACGTCTGGTCGAAGACGATGTCCCCGAGGTCGGACGTTCCCGACAGAGAGAGGTCGACCGCGTCGACGATGTCGCGAGGCGATGGCAAGTCGAAGTTGTCGCGCCGGATGTAAGACCCGGTTACGACCATCTCTTCGACGTCCTCGTCCTCCTCCTCGTCGCTTTCGTCCTCTTCGGCCGCCTGCGCATTCACGACGCTAAACGCGAGCATGAGTGCGGTGGACAGCCGCAGTGAGTGCTTAAGCCATTTCATGAAACCGTTTCCCCTCGATTTCCTTGGGTTAGCTTCTCGCGCCTCGCGTTCCGTATCGAGTCTTGCGCAACACCGGCTTGCAACCGGAACTGCAAAAAACTCGGCCACGGCATGCGCCGGTGCGGTCGGTCCTTCCCCGACATGGGCGCTTTTACGCGTCCATTTGCCACTTGTCAAGGCGCTCTACGACAATTTGTGACAAATCTGCAACATTTTCATTCTGAGGCTTGGGGACACCCTCGGGCGGCGGCATCGGACAAGGTCCCCGGGGCGAGGGCGTCCGCTCACACCGGCACGGTTCTGGGACTAGCGCCAAGTGCCTTGGCGCAGACTCCCTGGCTCCCCGCACGATGCCTGCGAGGGCAGGACGCACAGCGCCGCGGAGCCGGTTGCTGACGCTATGGAAGCGGCGGCTGCCACCACATGGAACCCGCGGCGAACGGTCGCGCCGGTGTCGTCTCCGACGCCAGTGCAGCGAGGATCAGGCGAGCGTCCTCGTGGCCCGAGTCGCTGGTGGCGATGCGCCTTGCTTGCAAGGGATCGGACCCGAGCAGCGCGAGCGCCAGCGTCAGGCGCGTGTCGGCGTCGTCGCGCACACGCAGCAATGCGCGGGCGCGGACCAAGGCCGCGTGGGCGTCGCCGCAGAGGGCCTCGGTGCGCGCCGCCACCAAGTGGGTTTCGCCGGAAGCCGGCGCGAGGCGCAGCGAGCGAGCCAGCGGAGCGCGCGCCTTCGCGCACGCCCCCTGCGCCAGCCGCGACATCGCTAGCCAATAAAGGTGGCTTGCCCGCTCCGGTTCTGCGCTCGCGAGTTCGGCATAGCTGCGCTCCGCCTCCGCATGTTCCCCTTGCTGCATGGCGAGGCTGGCGTGCAACGCCCTCGCCGGCGTCCCGTCAAACGACAGGATCCGTCGGCTTTCCTCAAGCGCCGCCGCGGGCCGACCGTGCCGCACGAGGGCACGAGCAAGAGCGAGCCCAACGCTTGCATCGTTCGGAGCAAGGGATGTGGCCTGGGTGTAGGCCGCAAGGGCTGCGTCCACCTCGCCCCGCGCTTCGGCGTTCGCCGCCGCCTCTATGTAAAAGCGGGGGTTCAGGCTGAGGGCAGCGACTTCGAGCAGGAGCGGGTCGTGCACCGTCGGGGCCGCCAAGCCACGCTGGCCCAGCCAGTGCTCCGCCCGCGCGGAGCTGCCAAGCCGACGCTCGACCATGGCGAGCTTGTACGCCAGCCTGCTCGCCTGTGGTTCGACCTGCCATGCTCGTTCGAGAAGGTCGCGGGCTTGGGGCCAATCCTCGCCAGCGATGGCCACGTCGGCTAGTGCTTCGAGCACCGCCGCGGACATGGCGTCAGCGACAAGGGCCTGCCGCAGATAGATCGCGGCCTCGTCAACGTCACCGCGATCGAGCAGGGCCGTGCCGAGACGATAAAGCGTCAATCCATGTTCGGCGCGGACCGCGAGCGCCGCGCGAAAGTCCTGAACCGCGCCATCAAGGCGACCACGATCGCGACGCACAACGCCGCGAAGGTAGTGCCAGCGAAACACCCCTGCGAGTTCCGCAGCCTCGCCACCTGCGGCCAACCGCGCGTTGGCAATCGCTTCGTCGTACAGGTACTCGGCGTCCACCAACAACTGCTGGGCATGGTGAAACATCGCCAGCCGACCATTCGCCGCCGCCCGAACGGTGGCATCGCCGCTCGCTAGCCCCTCGCGTTCATCCGTCCAAACCGCTGCCACCGGCTCGACCAAATGCGGCGGCAACGGCAGCGCGGGGTCCCGCTGCGCCCCATGCACGGCGACACCCCACACGACCACCAAGGCAAACCGCACCCGCCACACCCGACACGGCACCGC
>VXPR01000188.1 GCA_009839405.1 Gammaproteobacteria bacterium | reverse complement strand
CCGCTCACGGGCGATCCGTTCCGCGCCATGTTCCACGGCTTCGGCGCCTCCAAGTGCAACGCCGGCAAGGAGTGCATCTCCCTCGACCTCAAGAGCGCCGAAGGGCAGAAGATCGCCCAGGAACTGGCCGCCAAGGCCGACATCTGGATTCACAACTACCGCATGGGGGTGCCGGAGAAGCTCGGCATCGGCTACGACGATCTATCGGCCATCAATCCCAATCTCGTCTATGTGTCGGCGAATGGATACGGGCCGAACGGACCAGGTGCCAAGCGTCCCTCCACCCATCCGATTCCGGGCGCGGCGCTCGGCGGCGTGGTGTGGCAGATGGGCGGCCTGCCTTCCACCGACGAGGAACTCGACAACGAAGGCTTGCGGGAGACGGCACGCAAGCTCTTGCGCGCCAACGAGGTGAATCCCGACCCCAACACCTCGATGGTGGTAGCGACGGCGGCCCTAGTCGGGCTCGCGGCGCGACGTTCGCACGGCCGTGGCCAGAAGGTGTACGTCGACATGTTTGGCGCCAACGCCTGGGCCAACTGGGACGATTTCCTCAGCTACGAAGGCAAGCCCAAACGTACGCCCGTGGATGCCGACGGCTACGGCCTCGGCCCCCTGCAGCGTCTGTATCGCTGCCGCAAGGGCTGGATATTCCTGATGGTCGTCACGGACCGCGAGTGGGACGCGTTCGTGGCACAAACGGGCATCACCTCCGCTCGAGACGCCGACGACCTGGCCGAGACGCTTTCCGCCCTCTTCGCGACGGACGACGCCGATGCCTGGGAGAGCCGCCTCGCTCCCAAGGGCATCGGCTGCGTGCGCGCCGACGGACTGCCGCCGCAGGAGTTTTTCCTGCGCGACGCCCATTGCCAAGCCGAACATCTGGCGGTGCCCGCGGTGCATCCAGACTGGGGCGATTACCTGCGCAACGGCCCGATGGCCCGCTTCCGCAAGGGCGACGAATACCTCGGCACCGGCGCCGCGGGCGGCGCAACCGTCACCCTGCTCAAGGAACTCGGCTATTCCGAAGCGGCAACCCAAGCCCTCATCGACGACAAGCGCGTATTCGCCCGCAGGGAAGCAACGGCAGCAAGTGGCTGATCCACGGAGCTGGTCCCTTCGGCCGGCTTGGCCCGCGCTGCGGCAAGGGCACCCTCCTGCGGGGGATGGCGCCCTGCGCTCCACTCCAGGCGCAACCAACGTCGGCAGCAAGGCCTTGCGCAGAGGCTCCCTCACGATGCTGACTGCGCTCGCCGCCTGCACCCCCGACCTGCCACCCGCAACGGAATTCGAGGTGATGCAGGCACTCGCCAAGGAATACGTCCTGCCCTTGGGGCAACTCCCCGTCGTCAGCCAGCCAAGCGACTGCCGCACCGACGGCGAGACCAAGGCGTCACTCCCCGCCGACCTCTTCGCCGCATTCCTCGCCGCCAACGGGTCTCGCGCCGGCTCCTTCGACCTCGCCGGCGCCGCACCAAGGCTGCTGGTGGACGCCAGTGGCGACTCACCGCGGCGCATCGCGGCCCGCAGCCGGAGCCCGGCGCTGCTCATCTCCCGCGCCGGCCTCCTCGGCGACCAGGCCTTGGTCTGCATGGAGATCTTTGGCACCGAGGAACGCTCGTTCTTCCTGCTCATGGAGCGCAACGCCACCGGTACGTGGTCCGTTCAATCCGAACTCGAAGCATGGCGCGAAGACGAGCCGCTGTCGCCAGACCTGCCCCCAGAGGAACTCCCCGACGGCACCCTCTGGAGCGGGGAAGGCTCGGAATCGCCATGAGCAGGCCCTCCGGTCGATGCGCGATATCGCCCTAGCCTTCCTTGCGATCGCCCTCATCGGCGTCTCTTGCAGCCCGGCTCCTGAACCGCCGCCGCAGTTCGGCTGGCAGGCCATCGAGGCGCGCGGCAGCATCCGGCTGGCGCGACAGCAATGGGCAGGATTCGACACCCTGCCGCGTCAGGGATTGCGGCCCGAACACTATGAGCGCATCGCCGAGCAGTTTGCGGAGCAGCACGGGCTCAGCGCCGAGTGGGTGGTTGTGCCCGGCTTCGAGGATCTGCTCGCAAGCGTCGGCAACGGATTGGCCGACGTCGTGGTGGCGCCGGTCACGATCACCGAAGCGCGCACCTCGCGGCTGCTCTTCACCGCACCGCTGACCCATTCGCGGGAGTGGGTGATCGGCACCGCGACTGACGGCCCGTTCGGCATCCCCAAGGGCCGCGCCTTTGCCGAAAGCCTGGCGCGGCATTATCCCGACGCGGAGGTCACCCTCCTTCCCGACAGCGCCGACCCGCTCGACGTGTTGAACCGCATTGAGCAAGGCGAAATCACCGCTTCCATCATGGACGAGGCGGCGGCCCGCCGAGCCGTCCACTCAAGCGATGCGGTGAAGCTGCTTCGCGCCCTGCCCGAGACAAGGCATCTCGCCTGGGCACTGCATCCCGACGCGGCCACGCTCAAGGAGCGGCTCGATGCATTCCTGGCCGAACGGCATGCCATCGACACCGCCCACGAAGTGCGCGACTGGGACGCCATCAAGGCGACCGGTTACCTGCGCATGGTTACCGTCACCGGTCCAACCACCTACTACCTTTGGCGCGGCGAGCGGCTCGGTTTCGAGCAGGAGCTCGTCGAGTTCTTCGCCAAGGCGCATGGGCTGGAGCTCGAAGTCGTCGTCGCGCCGAGTTCCTCGCACCTAGCCGAGTGGTTGCTCGAAGGACGCGGCGACCTCATTTCCGCCAGTTGGTTCGCCACCCCAGACCGCGTCGATCGCGGGCTCGCATTCTCGGAGCCGTATCTCGAAGTGAAACAGACCTTCGTGACGGCGCGCAGCCCCATGGATTCCCTGGAGCAGTTGGCCGGCCGCGAGGTGGTGGTCAGCGAAGCAGCGAGCCAGGCACACACGCTTGCCGAGATGGCCACATCCACCGGCTTGGAGCCGCGTTTGGTGGATCGCCTTACCACCGCGATTCTGGGCGACGTGGCCGCCGGGACTTACGACGCCACACTGGCGGACAGCCACCAGGCGGAACTCGCGGCCCAGTTCGACGAACGGCTCCGTCTCGGCCTGCAGCTAGAGCCACCCGAGGGCCTGCGCTGGGCTGTCCTCAGCCAGCACACGGAGCTCAGGCAGGAGCTTGACACCTTCCTCGCCGGCGAGCGGCGCGGCTACGACTTCAACGTCCTTTATCGCAAGTACTTCCAGAACGAACGTCGCATGCAGCGCCAGCACGAAGACCGCGTCACCGGCGACGACCTGTCGCCCTACGACGAGGTGGTGCAGAGCGAAGTGCGGGAAGTGGCAGACGGCGCATTCGACTGGCGCTTGGTGGTGGCACAGATGTACCAGGAAAGCGGCTTCGATCCCGAGAGTTCGTCCTACGCTGGCGCCCAAGGCCTCTTGCAGGTGCTGCCCCGCACCGCCCGCGAGGTGGGAGCGGACCCCAGCCGCCTGCACGAACCGCGCAGCAACATCCGCGCCGGGGTGCGCTATCTCGAATGGACATGGAACCGCTTCCCCGACCTCGCACCCGGCCCGCGGCTGTGGTTCGCCCTCGCCGCCTACAACGCCGGCGCCGGCCACGTGCGCGAGGCGCGGCGCGTGGCCCGGCAACAGGATCTCGACCCCAACGCCTGGTTCGACAACGTCGAGAGCGCCATGCTGCTGCTGGCGGAAGAGCCATGGGCCAGCCAATCCATGCACGGTTACGTCCGCGCCGCCGAGCCGGTGCGCTACGTCCGCCAAATCCGCGACCGCTACCGCGCCTACCTCGACCACTACCGCGTCCTGAACGAAGACCGCCTAGCGTCGGAAACACAGCCCCAAGGCGCCCAACCGGAATAGCCCCTGGGCTTGCCGACGCCGAAATGCGCCTAGCGCGGATTAGCGCCTCTGCACAGTCCCAGGCGGCCCCCCCTCCGAGAAAAGCGGGGACGCTTTTCTCGACTCCCCCGCGAGGG
>VXPR01000086.1 GCA_009839405.1 Gammaproteobacteria bacterium | reverse complement strand
CCCTCCGAGAAAGGCGAGGACGCCTTTCTCGACTCCCCCGCTAGGGGGGAGTGACATTCGGGGGCGCACGATGCATTGGGGGGGGCCAGCAGTTCGCTCACGCGGGCCTATCGGGTGCGGTGGGCCAGGATCACCGCTCGTGTGGGTGCTGGATGGCCTTCAATGGTGCGGGTTGGATCGTTCGGATCCAAGGCGTCCGGCAGCGACTGATGCGGCATCCATTTCGTGGTTCGCTGCTCGGCTGGGGTGGTTGGCGTGATGTCCACCACGGCTCCCGGCGTGAAGCCTGCGGCCGTGAGCCAGAGGTCGATGGTGACGACGTCCGGCACGCACCAGACATTGCGCATCCTCGCGTATCTGCCTTCGGGGACGAAGGCGCTGCTGGCGACCAACGTTTCAAGCACTAGCAGGCCGTCTTCGGTGAGGAGACTTGCCAACTGCGACAGATGCGCTTGCGGGTCTCGCCGGTGATAGACGACGCCCATTGAGAACGCCACGTCGAAGGGTGTCTGAGGGGCCAACGTGGGTTGAGCCAGGTCCTCCAAGCGCAATGGAAGAACGAGATTGCGGGCCGTTCCTTCCTCGGCACAGGAAGCCACTGCGGCGTGTTGCAGCACGAACAGCAGCGATGGATCGATGCCCAACACCGAGTGGGCGCCAGCTTCCAACATTCGCCAGCCGAAATAGCCGTTGCCGCAGCCAACGTCGAGCACCCGCTGGCCGGCGAGGTCCACGTGCGGACGCACGCGCCGCCACTTGTAATCAGAGCGCCATTCCGCGTCGATGTGGATGCCGCAGAGCTCGAATGGCCCCTTGCGCCACGGCATGAGGCCGCGCAGTGCGTTTCGCAGCGCTTCGCGGTCCGCGCGAGGCAGGTCGCCGGCCGAACCGACTCGGATCACATCGCCGGGCGCCAAAGGACCGGCGCTTGGAGGCAGGCCATCAAGTGCGCTGAGCCACTCAGGCAAATTCCCGTGATTGGCCCCTCGCACCCGCTCGACACAGGCCGCCGCAGGAGGATCCGCCGCCCGCCAAGTGTCGAACAGCCGCCCAAGAGCAAGGGGAAGTCTCATGGCCGAGCGATCATGGCACCCCAATTCAGGCACCGGAACCACGTCTCCACTTCGCCAAAGCCGGCCGCGGTCAGACGCTCGTCGTGGGCTTCCAAGCTGTCGATGCGCATGACGTTTTCCAATGCTGTGCGCTTCTGGGCGATCTCCAGTTCGCTGTAGCCGTTGGCGCGCTTGAAGTCGAGGTGCACTTCCTCGACCTCCGGCGATGCCGCCAGCTTTTCCGCCAACAGCAACACGCCGTCGGGCACAAGCGCTTCCCGAATGCGAGTCAGGAGAGGCAGGCGGTCTTCAAGAGGCAGGAACTGCAGCACGAAGTTCAGCATCACCACGTGCGCCGAGTGCATTTCCACCTGGCGGATGTCCCCCACCAGCCACTCGATGCGGCCCTCCCCCGTAGCCAAGGCCCTCGCCCGCTCGATCATCGCCTCCGAACCGTCGATGGCAACGACTCGGCAATCCCGCTCGCCCACCGCCCGCAGCACGGCGTGGCTGCTCGCTCCCAAAGAGCAGCCGAGGTCATAGCAGGTGCCACCGGCCGGCAGGTACCGCGCCGCAATGAGCCCCGTGCAGGCCACCACCGTTTCGTAGCCCGGCACGGAACGTCGGATCATGTCCTGGAACACTTCCGCCACGCTCTCGTCGAAGGCGAAGTCGACGATTTGCTCGCGGGGTCGGCGATACACCTCGTCGAGGGGCGGGTTGCTGCCGCGATTGTCCTGCGTTGGCATAGGCAAAGGTGGTAGGTTTCACACACTTGGCTGGCACATTCTAGTGGCCGATGGACGCGCTGAACCTGCAAAGCCCCGACCTCTACATCAACCGGGAACTCTCCTTGCTGGAGTTCAACCGGCGCGTGCTCGAGCAGGCCAAGGACGACCGCATTCCCCTGCTCGAACGCCTGCGCTTCCTCTGCATCGCCGGGTCGAATCTCGACGAGTTCTTCGAGATCCGCGTCGCCGGGCTCAAGCAGATGCAGGCGGTGGGCGCGACCCAACGCGGCCCAGACAACTTCTCGCCGCCAGAGCAGCTTGAGCGCATCTCCACCCTAGCCCACGAAATCGTCGACGAGCAGTACCGGGTGCTGAACGACGTGTTGTTCCCGCTCTTGCAGGCCGAAGGGGTGCGCTTCCTCAAGCGCGGCGAATGGAACGCACGCCAGGAGCGTTGGCTGCGCACCTACTTCAACCAGGAACTCGCGCCCATCCTCACTCCCATCGGCCTCGATCCCGCGCACCCGTTCCCGCGCATCATCAACAAGAACCTCACCTTCATCGTCACCCTCGCCGGCAAGGACGCGTTCGGCCGCAACCGCACCATGGCCGTGGTGCAGGCACCGCGCGCCCTACCGCGGGTGGTGCGCGTTCCGGCCAGCTACGGCGGCAGTCCGTATGCGTTCGTGTTTCTCTCCTCGATCATCCACGCGCACATCGACCAGCTCTTCCCCGACATGAGGCAGGTGGACTGCTATCAGTTTCGGGTCACCCGCGACAGCGACCTCTTGGTGGACGAGGAAGCCGTGGACGACCTCCTGATGGCAGTCGAAGGAGAGCTCTCGTCGCGCCGTTTCGGCCAGGCGGTGCGTCTCGAACTCGCGGACGATTGCCCGAAGGGCGTGAGTGGCTTCCTGGCGAAGGAGTTCGGCCTCGACGACGCCGACATCTACCGCTGCAACGGGCCGGTGAACCTGATGCGGCTGAACCAGATCCCCGATCTCGTGGACCGGCCAGACCTCAAGTATCCCGGCTTCACCCCCGGCATCCCGCCTCGCCTGCAGCGAGCGCCCGACATCTTCTCGGCGATACGCGATGGCGACGTGCTGCTGCATCACCCGTTCGAGTCCTTCGTTCCCGTGCTCGACTTTCTGCGGCAGGCGGCGACGGACCCCGGCGTCGTCTCCATCCGCCAGACGCTCTACCGCACCGGCACCGACTCCAACGTCGTCGAGGCGCTGGTGGACGCCGCCCGCAACGGCAAGGAAGTGCTGGTGGTGATCGAGCTGCGGGCGCGGTTCGACGAAGAGGCGAACATCGAGCTCGCCAACGACCTGCAGGAGGCTGGCGCCCAGGTGGTCTATGGCGTCGTCGGCTACAAGACGCACGCCAAGATGCTCATGGTGTTGCGGCGCGAAGCCAACCGGCTGCGCCGCTACGTTCACCTCGGCACCGGCAACTACCACGCCCGCACCGCCCGCCTGTACACGGACTATGGTCTGTTGACCGCCGACGAGGACATCGCCCGCGATGTCCAGCAGGTGTTTCACCAACTCACCACCATGGGCCGGATGGATCGCCTGAGCAAGGTGCTTCAAGCGCCGTTCAGCCTGCACCCGACCATCCTCGAGCACATCGACGCCGAGATCGAAAACGCCCGCGCTGGCAAGCCCGCCCGTGTGATCGCCAAGATGAACGCCCTCATCGAGCCGCAGGTGATCCAGGCGCTTTACCGGGCCTCGCAGGCCGGCGTCGCCGTCGATCTCATCGTCCGCGGCATCTGCTCGCTCCGCCCCGGCATCAAGGGCGTCTCCGACAACATCCGCGTCCGCTCCCTGATCGGCCGCTTCCTCGAACACACCCGCATCTTCTACTTCGAGAACGACGGCACGCCGAGAATCTACCTCTCGAGCGCCGACTGGATGGGCCGCAACTTCTTCTCCCGCGTCGAAGTCTGCTTCCCCATCGAAGACGAAAGCGCCCGCCGCTCCATCCTCGAGGAGGGCCTCGACCTCTACCTCGCCGACAACGCCAACGCCTGGGAGCTAGCCCCCGACGGCAGCTATCAACGCGCCGCCAGCGACGGCGAGAGGATGTGCGCGCAGGAACGGCTGCTGGAGTTGCTGGCGCGGTAACGCGGACTAGCGCCTCTGAACGGCCCCCGAGCATCCCCCCTCCGAGAAACGGCGAGGAACGCCGT
>VXPR01000346.1 GCA_009839405.1 Gammaproteobacteria bacterium | reverse complement strand
CCGTAGTAGGCCTCGGCGTGGCCGGTGATGGTGTAAGAGGTGGGATCGGTCTTGGCGTTCGTTTGCGCGATGAGGCCGAGGCTGTGCTCGACGTTGCCTGCCACCAGGTCGGCGGCATTGGCGGGGTCGGGGACGACGATTGGTCCTCTGCTTGTGGGCGTCCAGAAGACTCCGTTGGCCCACTCGACCCTGATCGTCAGGTGTGCGTAGTAAAAGCGCTGGTTCATGGTCTCTTCCTCCTTGTGGTGGCGGCTACAGGATGGCGTTGCGGTTGCCGACGATGGTACGGGTGTCGCCGCTGCGGCGGGTGAAGCCCGTGCGGTCGAAGTGTTCGAGCACTTCGATCACCACGTTGCGGCCGACGCCGGTGGCGTCGCGAAAGTTTCGCACGGTAAAGGGGCCCTGGGCGGCGAGGCCCGCGGCTTGGTCGGCCATTTCCAGAAGTCGGGCGGGCAGGTAGTAGCGCGTGTCGCTGACGCGAATGGCGAGGCCGAAGGCGGGCAGCGCGCGCATCTCGCGCTCGAAGGCGGGAAAGGGGCGCTTCAGGCGCTTGGCGATGTCGCCGAGGCTCGGCGGCTGGATGGAGTCGAGGGGCCGCTCCACCTGGTCGAACAGGCGCTTGACGTGGTTTGGGATGTCGGCCTGATGGGCGGCGAGCGCGTAGTCGCCTCCTTCCACGCGCACGGCATCCGTGGCCGCTAGATGCTGGAGAGCTAGGCGCAGCGTCGTGGCCTGGTCCAGGTCGCCTGCGCAAAGCTCGGATTCGGTGAGCCCGGAGCTGTCGGGGTATTGCTGGTGGTGGCCGGTCAGGCGCTCCTGCAGATGGGTCTCGGCGGTGTTGAGGGCGGCCCTTGCAAGCCAGTGGCCGTCGATCTCGACGACGTCGGTGGCGTCGCCAAAAAAAGCTGCCATGCGATCAGGTGCAAGGTTCCATCGCCTTGCGAAGGTGGCGGCATGGAGTGGCGCCAAATGGATTGCGGCTCGGGCCGTGGCGGCGGCATCGTCGGCCTGCACGGCTGCCAGGAGCTTCAGCCGTGCCGGCGCTCGTCGTCGTCCTTGCGGATCGCCGACCGCCACCACGCGCCCACCGCCCAGAGTTCTGGCGAGGTCGTGGTCGCGGAGCACGATCCGGTCGCCCACCTTGACATGCAGAGGAGTCGCCGACGCCAGGTCCACGAGGACAGCGCCGTCGCCCGGCGCTGGAGTTTGGTCGATGAGCAGGATGCGTGCCTGGGCGTGGCTGCTGGCGTGATAGACGTGGACCGGGTGGTTGTGCTTTACGGCCCGAGGAAAGTCCGCCAGCACCGCGAGTTCAATGCAGGTGCGTGTAACCGGTTCGCGGCTTTCGGCTGGCAGCAGCCAGTCGCCCCGGGTTACCTCTTCTGCGCTGACGCCAGCAAGGTTGATGGCGGCGCGGTCGCCCGGGGTTGCGGCGTCGGCATCTTGGTTCTGCACCCGCACGCCGCGAACTCGAACGGTGGTGCCGGTGTCGGCAAGCACGAGACGGTCGTCGGTTCGCGCGGCTCCGGCCAGCACGGTGCCGGTGACAACGGTGCCGCTGCCGCGCACCGTGAAGGCTCGGTCGATTGGGAGTCGGAACGGTTCGTTCACCCCGGAGGCGCGGTCGGCACGGGCAGCGCTTGCGATGTGGCGACGGACTTCCGCGACTCCAGTTCCAGTGATGCAGGAGACGGGCAGGGCGGGGGCATCGTGCAGGAATGTTCCGGCGGTCAGCGCGCCCACGTCGCGGCGCACTTCCGCAACGCGCGCGGGCGGCACGCGGTCGATCTTGTTGAGCACGACGATGCCCCGCGAGAGGCCGAGCAGGGAGAGGATTTGCAAGTGTTCGCGGGACTGCGGCATCACGCCGTCGTCCACGGCGATGACCAGCATGGCGAACTGGCGCGAGGCGATGCCGGCGACCATGTTGTGAACGAAGCGGTGGTGGCCGGGCACGTCCACGAAGCCGACGCGGCTCGCCTCTGCGTCCCCGAGGTCGGCATAGGCGAAGCCAAGGTCGATGGTGAGGCCGCGGCGTTTCTCCTCCGCGAGCGTGTCGGTGTCGACACCGGTCAGGGCATGCACCAAGGAGGTCTTGCCGTGGTCCACGTGGCCCGCGAGGGTGACGATCATGGGTTCTGGCGGCCGAGTCCGGCGAGGGCCTGGAGGAGTTCGTCCAGCGGCTCGGCGCCGTGCATGTCGAGCCAGACGCTGTCGCTGGCGACGCGGGCGACCACGGGGGTCGAGAGTTGACGCATGGCTGCGGCGAGCGTGTCGGCGGTGTCGCCGTCGCGCCGGACGCGGACCGCACGGCTCGGGAGCAAGCGGTCGGGCACCGCGCCGCTGCCGATCTGTGCCTCGGCCTTCTCCAGCGTTGCATGCACGCTGGGCAGCGCCAGGAGACATTCCACCACCGCCTCGCCGCGCCGCGCGAGTTCCGCCATGGGCGTCGTCAGCGTGCGCAGCAGCGGGATGCGCTCGGGAAGGGTGGTTGGGTCTTCGTATGCCTTCAGCGTGTCGTCGAGTAGCGCCAAGGTGAGCTTGTCGAGGCGGAGGGCCCGCTTCAGGGGATTGCGGTCAAGGGCCTCTACGAGGTCCTTGTCGCCGACGATCAGCCCGGCTTGCACGCCGCCGAGCAGCTTGTCGCCGGAGAAGGTCACGAGGTCCACGCCGCTCGCCAGCGTAGCCCGCACCGTCGGCTCTCCAGGCAGGCCGAGACGTGCGAGATCGATCAAGGCGCCGCTGCCCAGGTCCACGCAGGTCGGAACGTCATGTTGCTTGCCAATGGCCGCGAGCCCGCTCGCGGTCACCTCGCGGGTGAAGCCCTCGACGTGGTAGTTGCTCGGATGCACCTTGAGCAGCAGGGCGGCGTTGGCCGCGACGGCCTCGAAGTCGCGCGGATGGGTGCGGTTGGTGGTTCCCACCTCGGCCAGTTTGCAGCCGGCGCGCTGCATGATCTCCGGCAGCCGAAAGCTGCCGCCGATCTCGATCAGTTCGCCACGGGAGACGGCCACTGCACGGCCTAGGGCGAGTGTGTTGAGCACCAGCAGGACGGCAGCGGCGTTGTTGTTGACCACCGTTGCGGCCTCGGCGCCGGTGGAGAGCTTCAGCCGGTGCCGGACGATGCGCTCCCGTTCGCCCCGACTGCCCTTGGCGAGGTCGTACTCGAGGGTCGTTGGGCGTGTCGCCTTGGCCATGGCATTGGCGATCGTCTCCGGGCTGATGAGGGCGCGGCCCAGGTTGGTGTGGATGATGGTGCCGGTGAGGTTGAACACGGTCTCGTAGCCGTGTCCCACTTCCGCATCCAGCCAGCGGCTGAGGGCGTCGGCGTAGCCGCCGGGTTCTGTGCCCCATTCGGGGATGTCGCCAGCGACGCGCAGCTTTGCCTGCACGGCGCGCACGGCCTCCTTGGTGGTGGCTAGGCCCCACTGCCGCACGACCGCTTCGGTGGAGCCGTGGGTCAGCACCTGATCGACACTGGGCAGTCGGCGCGACATATAGCGGCACTCTAGGAGCTTGCGCCGTAGAAATGGCGCGTTGGCTTCATTCTACGGCGCAAGGTCATAGACAGGTGGGGGCTGGGGCCAGACCCCGAGCGTTGGCGAGGGGCTTCCCCTCGCTTGAGTGGTAAGGTGGCGCCGCCATTGAGGTGACCGGACATAACAGAGACAAGGAGCAGGCGGCAGATGGGCGATTCGACGGCGGTGGCGTTCGTGGGGCTTGGCGTGATGGGCTATCCGATGGCGGGGCATCTGGCCAAGGCCGGGCATCGCGTGACGGTTTACAACCGCACCCGGGCCCGCGCCGATGCTTGGCGGGACGAGCATGGCGGTGCGGTTGCCGCCACTCCTGCGGAAGCTGCCGCGGCGGCCGATGTCGTCTTCATGTGCGTTGGCAACGACAACGACGTGCGCACCGTCACGGTCGGCGAGGGCGGCATCCTGCACGGAGCGAAGGAAGGCAGCGTGTTAGTGGACCACACGACCG
>VXPR01000402.1 GCA_009839405.1 Gammaproteobacteria bacterium | reverse complement strand
CGCGGCAGTGTCGGTCGCCGAATCCATCGTTGCGCTTGAACGCATCCCCGCCTCGCGCATGCCGCAATTCTGGAACGGAGCTTCTCCCCGTCACTCCCCCGCGAGGGGGGAGTGACAGGAAAGGAGGCGCCCCGTACGAATCCCTCGGCAAATTTACGACGCATTCCTCGTAGGGGACGGGACAAGCCCGTCCCTACGAAGACTGCGGCCTGGGGATCGTAGGATTGCGGGGTTCGTCCCGTGCGAGGGAAGGCTTGAATAGGTCCTCAGCCGACGCGGACCCGGGCGACCGGGACTGGCAGGCCCGGGACGGAGACTTGGATGCGATACACCGAACCTTCACGGTGTCCAGCGCCGCCCGGGGAGCCGGTGACGATGTAGAGGTGCTCAAGGCCGTCGCCACCGAAGCAAACGCTGGTGCACATAGGCTGGGGGATCCCGATGTGCTCACGCAGGCTGCCGTCCGGTTCGTAAACGTCGACGCCGCTGCCACCCGCCATCGCTACCCACACCGCGCCGTCCTCGGAAACCGACAAACCGTCCGGGGCCCCGGCGTCGGAATGGGCGAACAGCCGCTTTTCCCCGAGCCCCCCACCCTCAGCGACGCTGTAGCAATACACCGCCTGCCGGCGCGAGTCGGAGTGATACAGCGTGCTGCCGTCCGGCGAAAAGCCGAGGCCGTTGGTGAGCAGGATGTCCCGACCGACGATGCGGCTCGTGCCGTCCAAGTCGATGAGATAGAGGTTGCCCGGTTGCTGTTCGCCCTCTTCGAATACCGGGCTGCCGAGCGAGCCGGCGTAGATGCGCCCTGCCTCGTCCGTCGTCAGGTCGTTGTAGCCAACGTTGCCATGCTCCGGGTCGCGGTCCAGCAACGTCACGGTGTCGCCGCCGGCAAAGGGCTTGTAGCCGATGTTGCGTCCACCCACCACCATGCCGCCGGCTTCGTGCAACGCCATGCCACCGATGCCGCGGCGGTGCTCGAAGACCGTGCTCACCTCGCCGTCGGCGTCCAAGCAGAAGACGCCGCCGTGGTGAACGTCGCTGAACAGCAACCCCCGCCCCGGCACCCAAACCGGCCCCTCGATCAGTCCATAGCCTTGCGCGAGCGGCTCCATGTCGGTCTCCTGACTGTTTTGCGCCCGCCCCGCCCGGGACGACACCTATTGCTGCAACACCTGCTCGTCGGCTTCGAGATCCAGCGCCGCCGCAAACAGCGCCTTGGCGTAGTCGGTCTGTGGGTTCAGGAACACGTCCCGTGCCGGTCCCTGTTCGACGATCACGCCGTCGCGCATGACGATCAGCCAGTTCGCCAGAGCCCGCACCACCTTCAGATCGTGGCTGACGAAGAGATAGCCGAGGTCGTGGTTCGCCTGCAGGTCGCGCAGCAGGTCGACGATCTGCGCCTGCACCGACATGTCGAGCGCCGAGGTGGGTTCGTCGAGCACCACGAAGCGGGGCCGCAGCACCATGGCCCGGGCGATGGAAATACGCTGGCGCTGACCGCCGGAGAACTCGTGCGGATAGCGATCCATGTGTTCGGGTTCGAGCCCAACCTCTTCGAGCACTTCGGCGACACGCTGGCGGCGTTCTTCCTTGGACACCTGCGGATAGTGGATGCGCAGCCCCTCCTCGATGATCTGCAACACCGAAAGGCGGGGCGAAAGGCTGCCGAACGGGTCCTGGAAGACAACCTGCATGTCCCGCCTGAGCGGAATGAGTGCCTTGCGCTTGAGATGCTGAATGTCGTTGTCGTCGAAGCGCACGCCGCCTTCGCTGGTCAAGAGCCGTAGCATGGCGAGGCCCAGCGTGGTCTTGCCGGAGCCGGATTCGCCCACCACGCCCACCGTCTGCCCTGCGCGCACCACCACATCGACGGTGTCGACGGCGGTGAAGTACGACTTGCCGCCGAACCAGCCCTTGCCCACCGGATACTTCACGGTCAACGACTCGGCTGACGCCACCACCGGTGCCCGCGCATTGGTGGGCTGCGGGTCGCCCTTCGGTTCCGCCGCGAGCAGGTGCTGAGTGTAGCGATGCTTGGGCGTGGTGAAGATGGTGCGGGTGGGGCCGCGCTCTACGATCTCGCCGTTCGTCATCACGCACACGCGGTCTGCCATGTTGCGCACGATGCCGAGGTCGTGCGTGATGAGCAGCATCGCCATGCCGAGTTCCGCTTGCAGATCTTTCAGGAGCTTCAGGATCTGCGCCTGAATCGTCACGTCGAGTGCGGTGGTGGGTTCGTCGGCGATGAGCAGCTTCGGCTCGTTCGCAAGCGCCATCGCAATCATCACCCGCTGCCGCTGGCCGCCGGAAAGCTCGTGCGGATAGGCGCCCAGGCGGCTTTCCGCTTCCTGCAGGCCCACATGCCGGAGCAGCTCCAGGGTGCGTTCCCGCGCCATTTTGTTCGACAGCTTCTTGTGCACCACCAGCGCCTCGCCCACCTGACGGGCGATGGAGTGCAGGGGATTGAGGGAGGTCATGGGCTCCTGAAAGACCATGCTGATGGTGCCGCCGCGAACGTCGAGCAGACGCTCTTGCTCCGCCCGCATCATTTCCTCGCCGTTCACCAGCACGCTGCCGTCCGGATGGTTGGCGAGCGGATAGGGCAGGAGCTGCAACACCGACAGCGCAGTGACCGATTTGCCGGAACCCGACTCCCCGACCAGCGCAACCGTCTCGCCGGCGTCGATGTGAAACGACACGCCACGCACGGCCGGCGTGTCGCCAAAATTGACGTGCAGGTCGCGCACTTCGAGCAGGTGTTCCGCCAACGGCATGTCCCCTCAGTTCCTTGACGCACGCCGCTACATGGACGTGCCTTCAACCCCACCCAAGCTTAACCCGGTCTTGGCAGGCCTTTGCGCTATCGCCCACCCTCCTTGAGCCGGTTTAGGCCACGTCCAATTGGCGCCGAAACATCGCGAACAGCCGCTGCCAATGCCTCTCCGCCGCGTCCTTGACGTAAATGCCCTCCCGCTGGGGAAAGACAAAGCCGTGCGCCGTGCCGGGATACCACTCGATGCGGTAGTCGATGCCCGTGGTGGCGAGGTGCGCATCCAGCCGCTCGATCAGTTCCGGCGGCGCCCAGCTGTCGGTTTCCGCACAGCCGAAGTAGATCTCGCCCTGGATCCGATCTGCGGTTAGGTGAGGGGAGTCCGGCGCGTCGGTGTGCAGGCGCACGCCGTGCAGCGAGGCGCTGGCGCGGATGCGGTCCGCAAACTCGGCCGCAGCGGCGAACACGAACGGGCCGCTCATGCAATAGCCAATGGCCCCCACGGGGCCTGTGCCGGCGGCTTCCTCGCCGGCGAGGAAGTCGAACATCGCCCGGGTGTCCTCGCAGACCATGGCGTTGGTCAAATGCCCCATCAGTTCCTGCATCCGCTCGCGCGTGGCGCCGGGCATGGTGAGGTTGAACTCGCGCACGTCGCGGTAGTAGAGGTTGGGAAGCAGCACGTAGTAGCCAGCGCTGGCGATGCGACGCGCCATGTCGTGCAATTCCTCGCGCTTGCCGGGCGCGTCCATGTAGAACAAAACCACGGGGTGCGGGCCGCCCTCGTCGGGATGCACCAGGAAGGAGTTCATCTCACCGTCCGTGGTCTGGATGTCAATGTGCCGTTCGATCATGTCCGCTGCCCTCCATGCGTTGGCCGAAAGGCTACCCGCGCGGCCCGTTCCGCGGCAACTCCCGCCCGAAAGGGACGCCGGAGTTCAACCCTTGCAAATGCAGGTCGCCCACGGCTAATGTCGTGCTTCCTGACTCGCAGGCGCGGCACAATGGCACAGCACAACGGACCGGAGCCACAGAAGACGCTCCGCCGAGCGTCGCTAAAGGTGACGCTGCCGCGACTCAAGGTGCTTGAGGTGCTGGAAGCTGCGGACCCGCACCACCTTTCCGCCGAGCTGTCTCTTTACACCTAGGCCGCGTGCGGCCGATTTAAGCGGGTTGGTAGAGGGGGGGGGCGGATTCTTTAAAAAATTCTGGTGGGGGGGGGGGGG
>VXPR01000317.1 GCA_009839405.1 Gammaproteobacteria bacterium | reverse complement strand
GTAGCGACTGGGGAACGCATCCGGGCGCACGTCGCAGACGGCACCATGGAAGCGACAGTTACCGGAAAGGAGCACCGACAAATCGGGGAGGAGACATGACCGTTGTGCCGCTGCGCTTCAAGCAGGGCTTTTGCCGCCTTCTATGGCCCTGCCTCCTGGCATTCGCTTGCGCGGCGGCGTCGGCCAATACCGTCAAGATCGAGCTTGGCAGCGTCGCTGCGGTGCCCCTTCCCATCGACGCAGTCACGGCAAGCGTGAATGGCGAGCAAGTACTAGTGCTCGGTGGCCACGCCATCGTCGGCGTCGCACTCGATGCCGAGCCGGGTCCGCGTGTCCTTGAAGTGGCGACGCTGACCGACACCGCCAAGCTCGCCTACGAGGTGGTGCATCGCGACTATCCGGAGCAGAGGCTTCGCACCAGTAACCGCCGCATGGTGGACCCAGATCCCGCTGACCTCGAGCGAATCAACCGCGAAACCGCGACGATGCGCGCCGCATACGCACTGCGGACTCCGGTGACCACAAGCCCCGTGCCATTCCTGAAACCCGTTGCGGGCCGTCACTCCAGCGTGTTTGGCCTGCGCCGGTTCTGGAACGACCAGCCCCGCAGCCCACACTCCGGCCTCGACATCGCCGCCAACACCGGAACGCCCATCGAGTCCCCGGCCCCCGGTATCGTCGCCGTGACGGGCGACTACTTCTTCAACGGCAACACGGTAATGGTGGACCACGGCGGCGGTCTCATAACGATGTACTGCCACCTAGACACGATCGACGTGCAGGAAGGTCAGGCGGTGGCGAGGGGTGCCGTTCTCGGCCAGGTCGGCGCCACCGGACGATCCACCGGGCCGCATTTGCATTGGAGCGTTAGCTTGGGGGGTGTTCGGGTAGACCCGGAGCGGATGATGGCGGTGCTCAATGGGCTTGAGGAAGAACAGGAGCTCGCGCCGTAGAACGCAGTTCGTAGGCGACGGGCTTGCCCGTCCCAAGTCTGTCGGTGCATTCAAGACGGGCGGGGACAAGCCCCGCCCCTACGAGGCCCATGCCGAATCCATAGGTGCGTTTCAGCGCGTTCCTCGGAGGGGACGGGCTTGTACCGTCCCGGCGCGCCCTGACGGCACGTTGGCAGTTCGCTTGCGCGAACTGCTGTGCTTCGACCAACTCGTCGGGGACAAGCCCTACCTACGGGGACATCGGCGGTGCCTGCTCCCCGCCGCCCAACCTCAGAGCTTCCCCAGCCGATGACGGATCAATCGCCGGCGCTGGCGTAGCTGGCGCTCGGTGAGTTTGTTGCGGCGGTCTCCCCACGGGTTTTCTCCGGTACGGGTCTCGATGCGCAGCGGCGTTCCCGCCAGGTCGAGCGCGGCGCGGAAGCGGTTCTCCAAGTAGCGCAGGTAACTCGCCGGCAAGGCTTCGGTGCGGTTGCCGTGCAGCAGCAGCGTTGGTGGATGTGCCCCGGCCTTGTGGGCGTAGCGCAGCTTGATAGCGCGTCCGTGCACCAATGGCGGCGGGTGCGCCCGAACGGCCGCATCGAGGATGCGATTGAGCTCAGGCGTGCTCGTGTCGAAGGCGGCGGCGCTGTGGATGGTGTCCATCAAGCTCATCAGCTTGCCGACGCCAGCGCCGGTTCGGGCAGAGATGTAGCGAATCGACACCCAGGGCGCGAAATCCATGCGCCGGTCGAGCTCGGAGCGAACCGCAGTGCGTCGATCAGGCGACAGGCCGTCCCACTTGTTCACCGCCAGCAAGAGTCCCGTGCCGGCGTCGATAGCGTGGCGCATCAGGTGCAGGTCCTGGTCCACAAGGCCTTCCTCGGCATCGATCAGGAGCACCGCAACATGGGCCCTCTCGAGCGCCTCAAGCGACTTGATCACCGAGAACTTCTCGATTGCCTCCGACACCCGCGACCGCCGCCGCAAGCCCGCCGTGTCGATCAGAATGTGATTGCCAACGCGGATGTCGATGGCGTCGCGGGTAGTGCCGGGACGGTCCAGCACGACTTGGCGTTCGCTCCCGGCAAGGCGGTTCACCAAAGTCGACTTGCCCACATTGGGGCGGCCAACGATGGCAACGCGGATGCCGCTTTCGGCCTCCTCCTGGCCGGCGTCCTGTACGGGCAGCAATGCTCCGGCCAGCGCCGTGCGCAGCCGTCCCATGCCCCGCCCCCGCCGCGCCGAAAGCGGCAGAGCTTCGCCCAGCCCCAAACCCCAGAAGTCATGCGCCACCGCCGGATCGGTTCCGTCGGCCTTGTTCGCCACCAACAGCACGGTCTTGCCCCGACGACGCAGGCCCTCGGCGATTTCGTCGTCCGTGGCCGAAGCGCCCGTGTGCGCATCCACCAGCATCACCGCAACGTCCGCCTCGTCGATGGCCTGCCAAACCTGCGCCGCCACCGCGTCGGCCATTTCCGGGTCGGCGGTGGCCATGTCGCCGAGGCCGCCGGTGTCCACCACCGAGATCGTGCGCCCCTCCACTTCGGCCCGGCCATAGCGACGATCCCGCGTGAGTCCCGGGAAATCCGCCACCAAGGCATCACGACCACCGCAGAGGCGGTTGAACAAGGTGGACTTGCCGACATTGGGTCGCCCGACGAGAGCCACTATGGGCATTGTCTTCGTCTCCAAGTCTGCTCGGGCTCATGCCTCGTCAAGCCCGCAGAAAAACGACGAGGAAGGGCGGAGTGCCTTCGTGCCCCAAAGGGCCGACGCGTGCGTCCTCCGTGGCTGCCGAAATCCTGCCCCTTAGCTCGCTTCCCTTGCCGGCAGACGGGTGATCTTCAGCGCCTCCACGATGCCATCGTTGGTGACCATGTACACGAAGTCGTCTGCCTCGATCATGGGCGAGCGCAGGTCGCCCGAGAGCTTGCCGCGGCCCATGAAGCGGCCGTCGCTCTGGGCCAGCACGTGCAGGTAGCCGTTGATGTCGCCCACCAGCACGTAGTTGTCGAACGCCACGGGGCTCGTGAGTTGGCGATGCTTGAGGGCATCCTGCTCCCACACCACCGCCGACGTAAGTTGGTTCACCGCCATGATGGCGTCGTCCTCGGTGACGACATAGACATTGCCGTAGCCCTGCGCGAGGTCCAGGAAGCTCGATGCGTCGCGCTCCCAGAGTACCGCTCCGTTCTGCACCCGGATGGCCTTGAGTCGGCCCTGGTAGCCAACGCTGAACAAAAGCCCGCGCTCCGCCACCGGCGTCGAGTCCACGTCCACCACGCGATCGAGTTCCGAACGCCCCTGCGGCAGCATGATGCGCTGTTCCCAGATGGGTGCGCCCGTGGCGAGGTCCACAGCGCCCACCTTGCCGGTGGCAAAGCCGGCGAACACGGCACCGGAGTCGACGATTGGCGTCGCCGTGCCGCGCAGTGACAGGATGGGCACCTGGGTGTCGAAGGACCAACGCGCCGCGCCGTCCTCGGCCTCGAGCGCAAGCAGACGGCCATTGCCGGTTTGCGCGATCACCACGTCGCCAGCCGCCACCGGAGGCGCCAGCACTTCGCTCGTGACGGGGCTGCGCCAGAGCTCGTTGCCATCTCCCGCATCGAGCGCCACCACCTCACCGTGCGTCGTACCCACCAGTACGCGGCCCTCACCGGCACCGACGCCGCCGGTGACGAAAGCCGGGTCGCGTCGATCCCAGACCTTGTAGATCGGCCCGCGATCCGGCAGCCCGATCCGCACAGCCCAGATTCGAGCGCCGGTGAAGCGGTTGCGCGCCTCCACCAAGCCGTAGGCATCGGCGAGATAGATGCGATCTGCCACCACTGCCGGTTTCATGCGCAGATACTTGCGCCCAAGGCCGCCGCCCACCCTGGCACGCCATACCCGCTCTACCACCACCTCGGCGACAAACGACGCAAGCGGCTGCGGCTTGCCGTCGTCGCTCGACTCGCCAGAGAAGATCTGCCCCAATGTGTCGGCGCCGGGCAACTGCTGCAGTGTTTCGCAGCCGGCCAGAAGCAACGCCAGCGCAAGTGCCAGTGCGGTGCTAGCGCGCACTGAAGGGCGCGTCGGCACTTCGGTATGGCGATCTCGGAGGC
>VXPR01000018.1 GCA_009839405.1 Gammaproteobacteria bacterium | reverse complement strand
GCGGGGCGGGGGGGCGGGCCGCCCCCGGCCCGGGGCCGAGTTAATCCCCCGGCCCGCGCCCCCCCCCGGCCGCGCCGGGACGGGACAAACCCGTGCCCGACTGGGAGCCGCATACGGCCACCGCCTTGCGACCTTCCCTCAGTCAAAGGTTCATGGGCATCAAGACGTAAACGGAGTGTTCTGCGCCGGGGCCATCGATCAGGGCGCTGCTCTCTGAATCGGACACGGCGATGCGTACCGAATCCGTGTCGAGGACGCCGAGGATGTCTTGCAGATAGGCGACATTGAAGCCGATCTCCACCTTCTCGCCGCCGTACTCGACGGCGACCTCCTCCTCCGCTTCCTCCTGCTCCGGGTTGTTCGCTTGCACGGTCAGGACGTCCGCCTCCATGCCAAGGCGCACTCCCGGGTACTTCTCGTTCGACAGGATCCCCACCCGGCCGAACACCGACCGCAGCGTCTCTCGATCGGCCACAAAGCGGTTGTCCGGCATGGGCGGGATCACGTTCTCGTAGTCGGGATAGGTCGCGTCGAGCAGCCGAGTGCCGAGCGAGAACGGGCCCTGGCGCGCCCGCAGGTAATTCTTGCCGATGGCGCAATGCACGTCCTCGTCGTTGTCCGCCACCATGCGAGCGAGCTCCAGAACGCCTTTGCGCGGCACCACCGCGCGGATGCGCTCGACCCCGGCGACGCCTTGACTCAAAGTGCACATCGCCAGTCGGTAGGCATCGGTGGCGACGCTGCGAATGTGCTGGTCCGTCACCTCAAGCAACATGCCGTTGAGATAGAAGCGAACGTCTTGCTGCGCCATGGCGAAGCTGGTCTGTCGCACCAAGCGCTGCATGTCGCCGCGGGCGATGTTGAACTCGGTGTCCGCGGCCGTGCTGTCAAGCCCAGGGAAATCGCTCGCCGGCAGCGTCGACAGCGTGAATCGGCTGCGTCCGGAACGCACCACCGCGCGGTCGTCGTGAACTTCGATCGAAACCTCGGCGCCGTCCGGCAACGCCCGCCAGATGTCCGACAGCTTGCGCGCAGAGATGGTCGTCTCCCCCGGGCGCACCACCGTCACGCCCTCGCTCGCCTGCGCCACCATCTCGACTTCCATGTCCGTACCCCGTAGCGACAGACCGTTGTCGTCCGCTGAGACGAGGATGTTCTGCAGCACCGGCAGCGTCTGCCGGCGTTCGACCACGCCGGTTACGAGCTGCAGGGGTTTCAGCAGGTTGTCTCGATTCGTGGTGAACTTCATTGGCTACCAATCCCTTTCCGTTGCATGCGCCGCAAGGCGATCTCGCCCATCGTGTTTTGCGCCCCAAGCGGGTAGGCGAAGCCTACTAGGTGCGAGCGCTTTGCGCGTTTGCTATTTCGACAACTGCCGGATGAGGTTGGCGCAGTCCTCGTCCACGTCCGCGAACTCTTGCCGCAACTCGGCGACGCGGCGGCACGCGTGCAACACGGTGGAGTGGTCACGGCCGTTGAACTGCGTGCCGATCTCGAGCAGCGAATGGCTAGTGAACTCGCGCGCCAGGAACATCGCGATCTGGCGCGGTCGCGCCACCGTCCGGGTGCGCCGATGGGCAAGCAGGTCCGATCGCTTGATGTTGTAGTAGGTGGCAACCACCTTCTGGATCTCGTCCACCGAAAGCTGTCGCGCACGACGAGCGAACAGGTCTCCCAAGGCATCGTCCACGCTGTCACGCGTCACCGGGGTGCCGTTGAACTTTGCGCCGGCAATTACGCGCTGCAGGGCACCCTCAAGCTCGCGCACATTGGAACGGATTCGCTCTGCCACGTAGAACGCTACCTCGTTGGTCAACGCGACACCAGCGTGCTCCGCCTTTTTGCGCAGGATCGCCGCCCGGGTCTCGAGATCCGGGTGTCCCATCTCCGCCGTCATCCCACCGGCGAAGCGCGACTTCAGCCGTTCCTCCAGCCCCTCGATCTCCGAAGGGTAGCGGTCGCTGGTTAGCACGATCTGGCTGCCAGTCTCCTGCAACAAATTGAAAATATGGAAGAATTCCTCCTGAGAGCGGACCTTCTCACCGAAGAACTGGATATCGTCGAGGAGCAGGACATCCACCTCGCGATAGCCGTTCGTCATCTCGCCCATGGAGCCGCCCTTGAGCGCCTCGACCATGTCGTTGACGAACCGGTGCGAGTTGAGATAGCGAACCCGGGTGCCGGGGTCGTTGAGCAGGATTTCCTTGCCCACCGCCTGCATCAGGTGCGTCTTGCCGAGGCCCACGTCGCCGTAGAGCAACAGCGGGCTGTACGACGTTCCCGGCGCCTGGGCCACGTGTCTCGCGGCGGCCTCCGCGATGCGGTTGTTCTTGCCCACCACGAACGAGTTGAAGTGATAGCCGGGATTGAGATCCGCACCGTTGTAGCGGCGCCGAGGGCTTTCCCGACGGCCTGCCTTGAGCGGCACCGGCGGCCCGGCATCGAGCTCTCCTACCTCGAACTCGATCCGATCGACGCCGATGTCGTCACCCATGCCCTCGACGATCTTGGCGATCTGGGTGCGGTAGCTCTTGCGAACGGTGTCACGGACATAGGTGTTGGGCGCCAAGACGACCAAGACCTCGCCTCGGAGGCCCGCCTGGAGCGGGCCGATCCATGTGGTGAACTCCTCCGACGGAAGTTCCTCCTGCAGTCTTGCGCTGCACTCGGTCCAAACATGCGCGGGCTCCAAGCTTGCCTCCCTCTCTGCCTAGCGCTGGCCCCTCGAGCTCCGCCATTTGGTGCGTCTCATCGCGCGCCTTGTGTCGCCAGGAACCGCCGCAGCGCTTCCTTCCTCGTGGCATCAGCGGGTGCTCGCCGTAAATCGTACTGTCACATTCGCCTGGATTTCCATCGCCGGCGCATCGTCACCAGCGATCTTTCGGATTCAGACGCTCTATCAAAGAGTTGCATTCCGCCTTTCGCGGCCGAGGGAAGGCTCAAAAATGTGGATAATCCGTGCATAACCGGAGCATCAACGGTGCTTGTTTTGGCGAGAGAACCCTTCCGGCGAGCTTGTCCCCGACCTACCAAGAGGTTTCGTCACGCGTTGCGCCCGACTTCTCCCGCGAGAAAACCGCCATGAAACCCGTAAGTTATCAGCCCAATCCACTGTGAGACATCTCCTACAACAACGACAATCTCTTTCTTCTAGGAAAGGAGGATTGAGGAACTTGCCACGTTGTCATCGCGCCTTTTTTGGCGGCGGAGCTTGGCTTGCACCACAACGCTGAACAGGCCTCCTCTCGCCGCAAACCAAGAGCGAACACCCAAAAAGACCCCCTCCCCACGAAGCCCCGGCTTACCTGCTAGAATCGCGCGCCTTTCGCATCGGGGCCCCAAGGAGCGGCGCATGAAACGAACCTTTCAGCCGAGCGTCGTCAAGCGCAAGCGCACGCACGGTTTCCGCAGCCGCATGGCTACGCGGGCAGGACGACGAGTCCTCAATGCGCGGCGGGCCAAGGGACGCAAGCGTTTGGCGGTCTGAAGCAGGACCGGCTCTCGGGCTCACCCCATGACTGACAGGCGTTTTGGACGCCAGCGCCGCCTGCTGGCGCGGGAGCAATTCGATGTGGTGCTGAGGCGCCCCCAAGTGCGCATGGCGAGCGGCCCCTTCCGCCTGGTAGCGCGCAGAAACTGCGCCGGCTTCGCCCGGCTCGGCCTCGTGGTGGCCAAGCGCGTCATCCGCCACTCGGTGGACCGCAACCGCGTCAAGCGCTGTATCCGCGAGACGTTCCGCATGGCAATGAACGACCTGCCCGCAGTAGACGTGGTCATCCGCTTGGCAACCCCGTTGCCCGACATCCGACAAACCGCTCCCCATGAGCCCCTGAACAACCTCTGGGAACGCCTGAGCGCATGGGGAGCAACCCCATGACCAGCGCAGAGCAAGGCACACGCGCAGTTCGCCCCAACGCATCGTGCGCCCCCGAACGTCACTCCCCCCTCGCGGGGGAGTCGAGAAAAGGCGTCCTCGCCTTTTCGGAGGGGGGGGGGCCCGCCGCCCCCGGCCCCCCGGGCCCAGGGGAGTTGACAACAAACAGAGCCCCC
>VXPR01000152.1 GCA_009839405.1 Gammaproteobacteria bacterium | reverse complement strand
ACATTTCATTCGCCTTCTCCCCCCGTGTTTGCCCCTCGCCCCCCCCCCCGCCGCCCTCCCCGCGGCGCGCCGCTCGCGGCGACAGGCGCGATCTTCTTGCGTCGTCTGCAATCCCGCCTAAATGAAACACTCAGGCCTTGTTGCTCTCTTCGCCGCGTTTGTAGCGCTTGCCGGGGCGAGTGTTGCCTACGCGTTCTCGGTGTCGATGCTCGGTGGTGCCGTGGCGGGCATCGTCATTGGTTCCGTGCCTGGTTGGCTGCCTCGGTTCGTCGGCTCGGTGCAAGCGAGGCAGTGTGCGGAAATCATCGCCTATCTCGCGCTTGTCGTGGTTGCGGCGGCGGCTTCCATGAATGGACTGCTGCCGGCGCTAGGCGATGCGCCAGTGCAGCCAGAGCCGTCGATTCCGCTGCTGCTGATGGCGCCGGCGCTGTATGCGGCCTATCTCGTTCTCGCGCGCCGCGGTGACGCTGTGGGCGGAGGGTCGATGCCAGATCGGCTGGCACCGGCTCTGGCCGGGCCGCCGCTGGTGCTGACGTTGGCGCTCGCCACGGCGGTGGCAACCGGGGCCGTGCTGCTCATCGACTACATCGGCTTGAACTCGGAGAAATGGTCGTATCTTGCGGCTAAGTTCGTTGATCGTGGCGTTATCCCTCCGATAACGCTCATTTTGTTCTTCTGGGGGCTGCTGCTCTTGGCATACAAGGGCTGGGTGCTTTGGCGGGAACAGCAGATGCTGGCGGCGGGGCGCGCGGAGTCCATCCTGTTGGGCGCACATCGGGATGCGGTGGATGCGAGCGGCGGCAACGCAACCGATGCCGACGCGTTCCTCGACATCGTCTGGAAACAATCGGCCGACTTCTACGTTGTCCCACGCTACATCAACTGGGCGATTCCCATTCTTGGCTTCATCGGCACGGTGCTCGGCATCTCGCTGGCAGCCGATGGCATCCAGAGCATTGTCGGTGCCAAGACCAGCCTAGGCGACCTTTCGACGGAACTCGGCCAAGCCATCGCGCCCCTCGGCATCGCCTTCGACACCACCTTGATCGCACTGTCCCTGAGCGTGTTCCTCACCCTCCTGCAAACCGCCCTGCAACGCTGGGAAGACGGCGTGCTGGTGGATTTCGAGACCCGCGTTCGCGCCGTTCCGGCCAACCAAGCCGACGGGGATTAGGTGGCCAGACACGGCCGGGGCCGGGAGCAGGACGGCAGCGGTACGCCGATGGTGGAGATCTTCGGCGGCATCTTTGCGCTTCTGTTGGTGCTCTTTCTCATCATGAACCTGATGACCCAGGCCTCCTTGGTGGAACGGCTGGAGGCAGCCAAAGACGAGGGGCTGCATCGAGTCGGTTGGGGGGCGAGCGGGGCCGGGTTCGTCGTGCTCGCGTTTCCCCAGGAACTTCGCATCGTTGAGACCGGCGAGGTGGTCCGCGCAGGGGAAATCTGCCGCGCCGGCAGCCCCTTCACGCGCTACACCCGGCGCATCTACGGGGCCGAGAGACAGCAGCTCATCTTCGCCATCCTGAGCGGCGGCGTCGGCACCATGGCCGAGGCGCGCAACTGCATCATGCGGGTTCTGCCGGATCGCGTGCTGTCCATCGGCTGGATCATCGCCAACGACGAACTGCTGAAGTCCGTGGCGCTCGGCGACATTCCGGCGTTCGTGCAGGAGGCGGTGGCGCCGTGACAACCACGGTGGCCGAGGCGCGCGCGGAACGCCGCCACCGACCGGGCCTCTTGCCCTCCTTCGCCGGCGTGGCCCTCGCCGACATCCTCGCCAACAGCGTCGCCATCGTCATCATCATGATTGTGGTGACCTTGATGACCCGCTACGAGGAGGAACGCGACAAGCTCGAGCAAGCCGAGGACGTCTCGGTCCTGCTGAGCCGCGAGATCGCGAGCTCCTTCGTCATGAACGCGCTGCCCACATCGCCCCCAGCGCAGCTACACGACTACGTCACCTCGCCCCTCGACCGCAATCCCCAACACGCCACCATGCCCATCATCGAGCTGCATGACGACTTTGTGCGCGATGGCTACACGGGCCGCATCTACGGCCGCGACGAGCTGCTGCTGCAAGACAACGAGCTCGATCACTATCTCGCCTCGCTGGCGCCGGAACAGCTTGCGGCCACCCGCGTGGATGTTTATGGCATCGACCAGTTCTATGTCGCCATGTCGATCTTCCGCAAACATGGCCTGTCGCCGCTGCACTGGCACTTTCTCGACGGCGGCGAGGGCGGTCGCGAACGAGGGTCGTCCAAGCTGCCTTGGGCAAGGGAGACCGCACCTCGCGATCGCGAGTCGCAGGTCGAAGAGCCAGGTCCAACCGGCGCGGGCGGCGCGCCGCAGTCGCTGCCGAGCGATGTTGCACTGCTGCGCCATGGTGCCTTCGATGCCAACTACCCCACCGACAGTCTGCGTGGAGGCTTCGGCGGTATGGCGGCACGGGACGGTTCGTTGGATCAGCGCCTCGACCTTCCGCGAGGCTTTCCGCAACGAGGCGGAAGGGTCGAGATGCCCCCTGGCCCAAGCGCCAGCGATGCCGAAAGCGCCGCCGAATCAAACGCCATGCGATTTCGCGCCGCCTGGCGAAGCACCAGCGAGGACGCTCGCGAGGACGACGCCGACTTCGACCTTTTCACCCTGGTACGCGGGTTGCTCGCGTATTTAGCGGGCGTGCAGCAAGCCGCCGACGCCAACCTCCCGTCGCCGCTGCCGGATTTCGAACTGCGCCGCGATGTGCTCGACGTCGTGCCGGAACTGCCGCCGCCCGAACCTGCCCTCGCCGAGCTCGTCACGCGCCTGACCAGGATCATCGCCGCCCCGCAGACGCCGGAGGACTCCTCGCTCCGGGTGATCGCGGAGATGATCCCCGACGGGCAGCTCCAGCACGTGACGCTGTTCCCGAACGAACCCCTCGCCCGCGTGCGATGGCGGCGCAGCGCCACCGACGCCGAGGCGATGTTCCCGCGCGACGACGCCCCCGCATACGCCACCGTCAGCCTGCGGCTGGGCCTGCATGCAGAAGTCCACGAAGGGCTGCGGGTGCAGCTGGCACGCAACGTCGTCGTGCTGATGCCGCCGCCGGAAGCCGTCCCGGGGATTGAACCGCGCTGGCGTGCCGTGACGCTGGTAAACCCGGAGCGCAACGATTTCCTCACCGGATTCCTGTTCGCCGGAGTCAACGAGGTGGGCGGGCTTGTCTTGCCGGCAGACGAAAACGCGCTCGCCATCGACGGGCTTCGTTTGGAGTCGCAGATTCCCGGCATCGCCTTCCGCCAGGAGTTCCGGCAGCTCTTGCTCTATCTGCTGGTCGTGCTCGCCGTCGTCCTGCTGTTCTTCGCCGGCATGCCGCTTGGCAAACGGGCCCTGGCCGGTGCTGTCAGCACGCGATCGTAGATGCTCCAAGGACTACATAGGGTTGGGCCGTACCCACGTTACTGCTCCGCAGAGTCGTCGCCGATCACCGACTGCACGACGGGCGCTTGCGGCGTGTAACGCGGCGCGCTACATTGAATCATGAGGATCAGGCACAAGGGACTGCGGGCGCTGCACGAGCGCGACGATGCGGCACGGCTGCCTGCAGGTGTTGTGCCACGGCTTCGGCGTATCCTGTTCCGGCTGCAAGAGGCGACGCACCCGGGCAGCGCCGACGCGCCGGGCTTCCGGCTGCATCCCCTCAAGGGCGACCGTGCGGGCCAGTGGAGCGTTCGTGTCTCCGGCAACTGGCGCGTGGTGTTCCGCTTCGAGGACAGCGAGGCCGTGGATGTGGACCTGATCGACTACCACTGACCGAATTGGAGCACTGACCATGAACGACATTGCAGACGAGCGCGTCGGGCCGATGCAAAACCCGCCGCACCTCGGCGAACTTATCCGCGAAAGCATGGACGACGTGGGCTGGAACGTGACCGAGACGGCGGCGAGTCTCGGGTGCGAGCGCGGAACGCTTTCGCGCCTCCTGAACGGCAAGGCGGGCGTGTCGGCGAACATGGCGCTGGCACTGGAGGACATCGGCTGGGGCACCGCCGATCACTGGATGCGGATGCAGGCGAGCT
>VXPR01000478.1 GCA_009839405.1 Gammaproteobacteria bacterium | reverse complement strand
GCCCCTAAACAAATCCCCCAACGAAGAAGTTGTCCGCCTCGTTGGGGCGGGGCTGGTCCCCGCCCGTCTTGAAGGCACCGATGAAGTCGGCAAAGGAAAAGGGCACCCGTTCCCCACAAGGCCCGTCTTGAACTCGACACGGGACGAGGAGACGGGGCAACCCGGCACGTCACTTCGGCGCTGATCGACGCACACGACAAAGACCTCCGGCATGGCGTCCACGACCGCCGAAGGTGAGGATTTCTCGTTCACAACGGCAATTGAGGGCCGGCCCCATGAGGGAAAAGCGCGATTACAGCTCCGATTTGGCGGCTTTTGCCAAGTTATACCCTTATTGAAGGTCCCACCGCGTTGCCGCGCCCGTGCCTTCCGCTGAGGATTGAACCGCCATCAGCAAGACAACAGCGCGATTGTTTCGGCAGCACCTTGAGCAGGTTCACCGTGGAGCTGGACCTTGTGCCGCCCCGCGGCACCGCGTGGCCTGCGGTGTCCGGATGGGTTTGCGCCCTCAGACGGCCAGCGTCTCGTCGAAACCCTCGACGATCCGGCGCGGGGGGTACTCGACGTACTCGCGTCCGGACTCCTCCTGCATCTCGCCGATCCGTCGGAAGATCGCGGCCACGTCGTAGCCGGCGCCTGCCGCGAGTCCGTCCCGGACCGCCCGGACCTCAGCGATGACCGGGTCAGTCTCCCTCGTCTGCATATCCGGTCTCCATCAGTTCGCGGGGCGTGCAGATCACCGGCGGCTCGTAGCCCGCCTGCCTGCACGCGCGTTCGATCCGCACCCGCATCGCCGCGTTGGCGATGTGACGGAAGTTCCACGTCACCAAATACTCGACGCCGTTCGTCACGGCGATGGCGATGTGGGCCGCGTCTGCAGCAGCTTCGCGCGGAACCGCACGGAGATCAAGCAGACGCTGCGCGAAGTCCTCGGCGTCCGGGGAGGCGCCCAGCAGTGCGAGGCCCTCGAGCACCTTCAGGCGATCCCGCGCGGCCTCCGCGTCGCCGCCCGCGCATTCCGCGCGCACCAGCTCGGACGTGACCAGCTCGAACCTGGCGGCGGCGTCGCGCCACCACTCGCGCGTCACCCTTCGTACGCAGCGACCACAACGTCCCGCGACGGGCGCGCTGTCAGGTAGCTGACCACCGATGTCTCGATGTAGGCGGTCGGGTTCATCTACGGCAACTCACCGCCGGCACCCGGAGGGACGGCATCCGGAAGCGCGGGTGCGTTACGCCACCGCCTCCAACTCCTCCCGTTGCCGCGCCAGGCGCCCGTCCCGATCCTCGGCGAAGCGGGCGATCCCCGCTTCGATGGAGGCTTCGTCGAGGTGGGCTTCGGCGATCACGTCCGCTTCTGTGCCGCCGCTCAGCCACTGGTTGTCCCAGTCGGAG
The DNA here is from genome assembly GCA_009839405.1 of Gammaproteobacteria bacterium. Lineage (GTDB taxonomy): Bacteria > Pseudomonadota > Gammaproteobacteria > Pseudomonadales > Azotimanducaceae > VXYL01. The sequence goes on along the minus strand of VXPR01000478.1, from coordinate 2,679 downwards.
AAGAGGGAGTATTCGGCGGTGAGCGGGCCCACGTTGGCGATGGGCATGACGCGCTGGGTGCCGGTGCTCACCACCATCATGTCGTTGCGCGCGCCCGATGGCAGCACGGAGCGCTGATAGTCGCTGGGCTGGCGGGCGAAGAGTTCTTCGCTGATGCAGGCCACCACCTTCACGTTGATGCCTTGCTCCGCCAGCTTCGGCAGCACCTTGAGCAGGTTCACCGTGGAGCTCGAGCCTTGCGCCAGCACGTAGCCGTGCCTTGGCTTGCCGGGCTCGAAGTCGCGGATGACGTAGAGCCCCTTGGCGGCGGCCAAGAGGTCGGAATCGGCGAAGGTGGAGCGGTCTGCCACCGGGAAGTCGGGGCGGGCGACTTCCAGCACGATCACGCCCACCTTGGGATCGTTGGCGGCGATGTCGGCGGCGGCGAAATAGCCGGGCGCCACGTCGTTGTAGTCCCAGAAGCTCAAGGTGATCACCTGGCCACGCGGGAACAGCTTCCACACCTGCGGGGCGAAGATGCCGAAGTGCGTGCGCGCGTCTGCCGCCGTTTCGGGGCCCGAATGCCCGGCGAGGATGTGCAGCACGCCGACGCGGAACGGGCTGTCCTGGTTCTGCTGGCTCCAGACCCGGGCCGGCAGGTACATCAGCGGCGTGAAGGCGCCGTAGGTGCCGGAGAGGGCCCAAACGCCGTTGTGAACATCGGCGTCGAGGGAGATGGATTGCCCCACAAGGCCCACCGCCGTCGAGGCGTTGCCGGCTTCCTGAATGCCGGCCTTCATCGCCGTGCCGGACGGGTTCGCCTCCGGGTCGAAGTAGCCGAACAGCGCGCTCTTCTGCACGTTGATGGACTCGGCGAGGTCGGCCGCGATTGCGATGAAGCGGTTGTCGGTGACGTAGTTGGCGTACTTGAATATCTCCGAGATGGCGCGCCTCGTGCCGCGCACGGCGCCGGCCTCCTCGAAGAGCTTGATGCCCACCGAGGCTTCTTCGCCAAGGGCGTCCTTGACCTTCACCTCTTGCGGTGCGGTAGGCAGGCCCCCCACCTTCAGGCGGGAATCGTTGAAGGGGTCTCCCCCGCGCGCGGCGCGCAGCGAAAGATCGTCCTTGACGCCATCGCCGATGGCGACGAGGCGATCCGCCACCCACTCGCCGAGGCCGCGGGTGTCCAGCACCGACAGGGCGATGTCGATGTTGGTCTTGAACTGGATGAGGCGCTCGCGGTCGTCGGCAACCGGGCCTTCGTCGATGCCCTGGAACTGCACCTGGAAGCGCTCCTCGAAGGTGCGCGCAAGGGCCTGGAAGTAGTCGCCGTTCTGCGGGAACGCGTATGGATGCGAGGCGTGGTCGACGATCTGCTCGCCGTAGCCGGGAATCTGGCCATCGACGGCGCCCGGCCACCAGCCCTTGACCGTGCGCCCGACGAGGATCATGGGGCGGCGATCTGCCGGGTCCCACTCTTCCATGGCGTTGAAGGCGGCGGCCACCTGGTCGTAGTCGTTGCCGTTGTCGATGGTGAAGACGTTCCAGCCATAGGAAGCCCATTGGCTGGCGATGTCGTAGCCGGAGATTTCGGCCGGCACCACGCTGCCGACGAGTTCGTCGTCGATGCCGGCGTTGTTGTAGGAAAGCAGCACCCTGAGACGCTTGCCCACGCGCTGCGCCACCGCTTGCGTCTTCATCTCCTGGGAATGGCCCGACGTCATGGCGAACTCGCCCTCGACCGCCATCACCTTGGGGGCGCCGAGCGGTGCCCCCATCATGTCCCAGAAGGCGGCCTTGCCGGCGGCGGTGGCGATGCCGATGCCGGACGGACCGCCGTTGACGTCGTTGGTGAGATCGGTGGTCTCGGAATGCCCGGCAAGGGCCCGGATGCCGCGTAGCTTGGCCTGCTCGAACAGGGGGTGGTTGGTGAGGTCGCGCTCGCCGAGCAGGGTCGCGAGGGCACCGGCGCCGCGACGGAAGCCGATCGCATCCACGGCGAGCATGGATGTGGCGGGGTCCGCGCGGTAGCGGTCGTCGCCGGTGGCCGCGTGGCGTCGCGCCAAGGCCTCGCCCATGATGATCCAGAGGGCATAGGTGACCGGGGCGTTGTGGCCGCCGGCCAGCATGAACTTGTCCGCGTAGGGGTGCTTGGGGCGGCGGTAGTCGTAGCGCAGGCCGCCGTTTTCCGGCCCGATCAGGTGGCTCGTCACCACATAGGGGGTGTAGGCCAGCGGCCCGCCGAAGTGGCCCGTCTGCGCGTAGTTGCCCAGCAGCGTCAGCGTCATTGCGGTCAGAAACCCGACATCGGCGACACGCTCGGTGTCGTAGTCGGGCACGGCGAGTTCGCTCGACTTCGCGTTCTGCGCGAGATCGAGGGTGGAAACCGTTACGGATCGGGACTGCTGCATTGGGGGACTTTCCTCAAGAATCGGCGACATGGCAGGGAGTTGCGGGCACACGAATGCGCGGCAAGTACGCCCAATGCCCAGCCAAACGAAAAACGCGCCGCATCGGCACGAAAGCGAAGTCTAACAGCCTGTCGGACTTCCACCACAGACGCGCCTTCGGATCGGGCGGCACGGGGGCCGCCTAGGTCAGCGACGCTAGCGCGGACTGGCGCCTCTGCACAGCCCGCAGGCGGCCCCCCCTCCGAGAAACGGCGAGGACGCCGTTTCTCGACTCCCGCGCCCGGGGGGG
>VXPR01000389.1 GCA_009839405.1 Gammaproteobacteria bacterium | reverse complement strand
GCGAGCGAACGCGAGCACGAAGGCCGGCAGTTCGCGCCAGCGAACTGCCGACGCGCCCGCAAGGGCGCGCTGGCGCGGACTAGCGCCTCTGCACAGCCCGCAGGCGCCACCACCGTTGTTGGGGATCCGAGGGCCTGTCACTCCCCCCTCGCGGGGGAGTCGAGAAAAGCGTCCTCGCATTTCTCGGAGGGGGGGCCGCCGACCCAAAGCCCCGTAAACCACAATCCCCGAACGAAGCCCCCTCCCGGCCCTCCTTTCGTTTCTCTGGAAGGGGGAGTCGAAAAGCGCCTCGCCTTTCTTAAGGGGGCCTTCTCGCAGGGGGAGGGTTCTCAACTCCGGCGCGAGCGTCGTTTTCTGCGGCGCGGCCTCCTGGCGCTCGCACTGCTCGGTGGCACGGCCCTGTGCGCGGGTGCCATAGAGGAACACGAAGCCATGGCGGCCCGCATCGAGGCGCAGATGCAGGTGCCCGATCGGCATCGGTTCGACGCTGCGCGTGACAGCGCGCGCAAACCTGCCGAGACCTTTCGCTTTCTCGGCGTCGGCGAAGGCATGACGGCGCTGGACGTCGGTGCGTATGCCGGCTACACGACGGAGATGCTCGCCGCGGCGGCGGGGCCGACGGGCAAGGTCTATTCCCACAACCGGGAACGCGTTCTGACCCACTTCGCAGACGGCTACTACCAGCGCACCATGGACGAGCGTCTGGCGAACGGTCGCCTGCCGAACGTCGTGCTCCACTTGCGCGAGTACGACGCCTTGGGTCTCGAGGGCACGGTGGACGTCGCCTTTCTCGGCAACCTGTTGCACGACTTCTACCACCGCGACGGACGCGAGCTTGCCTTGGCTTTCCTGAGGAGTATCCGCGCGGCGCTGAAACCAGGCGGCGTGCTAGGCGTAGCCGATCATGTGGGCGTGCCCGGAGCGAACAACAGGCGGCTCCATCGCCTGGACCCCCGCATCGCGCGAGCGCTCATCGAAGAGGCAGGCTTCGTCATCGAAGCCGAGAGCGATCTGTATGCGAACCCCGAGGACGACCACACCCTGCTGGTTTACAACGACGCCATCTACCTCAGTACGGACCGATTCCTGTTCCGCGCGAGGAAGCCCTTCTGATCAAGCCCGCATCGTTGCGCGCTTGGCTCACAACCGGCCAAAATGGGACCCGCTTTACCAAGCACCCTGGTAGGGGTCGCTGGAGCGCGGGCTTCGCCTAGCGAAACCGGGTTTAGGAGGGTCGGATGACAGGTAGGCGGCGATTGGCGTGGATCGCCCTAGCGCTCTTGGTTGTGCTCAATATCAGCAGTGCGGAACATCCACGTGGGCAAGAAGGTGGGCTGCAAGCAAAGCAGGAGGTCGCCGACGCCGAGGTAGAGCAGATGCTGCGACCTTCACCGCAACCGGATGGGAGTGGGTATTGGACTGGCTTGTTCGTAATTCTGCTGATGATCGGCGCCTGCGGGGCTGCGGGCGGCTACTTGAGTGGCGGCGGTCGGGCAGTCGAAGGTCGGCCCCCGCGGCTGGGGAAGGCGGGACCGTACATCGCCGGGATCGCAGGCGGAATCGTCGCGATCACCTTTGTGAGCGGGCCAGTCGAGTACCACTACGAGGTGCTGTTCACACTAGTCAACGGAGGCGTACCGAACGACGCAATGGCCTTCACGAAGTTGGTGAAGGGTGTGGTGACGATTCTCGCGGTGGCAACAATTGGCGGCTACTTGGGCGTCGGGTTGCTGGAGACCACTGCGAACAGCCTTTGGAAAAAGGAGGTTGAGGGGCGAGTCGAATCGCTAGGTCAACACGTTGACAGTGATCGGTTACTCCGCGAGAGCCGGGCGTTGCTCGCTGGGGGAGAGACCAACCTAGCATGGGAGCGTCTCGAGCCGATGCCAAAGACGTCGACAATGAGAGATTTCGACCGGATGAACCTCCACTTGCTGCGTGGGTTCGCATTGAAACGGCGAGGCATGGTGGACGCGGCGATGCAGGAAGCGGACGCGGCGTTGTCGATCAGAGGCAGCTACAGTGGCTGGTACAACAAAGCGTGCTACACCGCGCTGCTCTACGGCCAACACGTCACGGATGCGCAGGCCCTAGAGGTAGAGGACTTGATCCAGAGAGCCCTTCAGGCAGCCCGCGCCGCCGGTGGGGATGGTGCGGCATTGAAGTCGATGCGACAATGGGTTCAGGCGGATGTTGGGAAGGACGGTGATCTGTTCGCATTGCGCGACCGCCAAGCCATCAAAGAGTTGGTCGACGAGGTAGCCGCAGAATAGGTAGCGTTGAGGCACGGCTCGGGCCGTGCGTCAAACCCCGACGGGAAGCGTGTCCAAGGTCACCATGTCTGCTACGCCCTAGGCAAGTACTTCGGAGTTGGAATATGGGGCTCTAGTAGCCTCCCGTCAACCCTTCCGGGTCGATTGGCCCAACGCGCTCGACTGAGCATCGAAAGCGTAGTTGAGACGGCGCGCTGCTGCCGGCACTCGGATGCAGACGCGCGCCGGCCAGTGCGGCGAACTTTCTGCGGCTCCCGTCCCGCAACGTACGTTGTCCGGCCACCCGGGTCAGTGCCTCGGCGGCGCAGCGGAGGCCGGCTGGCGACCCCGCGCCCGGATCATCCTTTGGGCAGAACGGTTGGCATGCTCGATGCTCGCATGCTAGGCGCTACGACGAGGGACGCAGGGAAGGGCACCGATGTCGGTTCATCGAAGGGGGTCGTTCAGTCGTTTCCGGAATAGTGGAGGTGGCGACCTCGGAAAGTGACCAGACGGACGCCTTCTCGGACTCTTGGCGTCATAACGAGGCTGAGCCGTTGAGAGACCTCTGGGGGCAAAGCTGGCGATGGCCCCGACACTAGAACAACACCATCTGGCGGTCATCCCCGACGGTGCGTTCGAAATCGAGGCCCAACGCGGCCAGCACCGGTTCGGCCACGGGGCGGAGTTGCTTCTGCAGGTAGTGTTCCCGGTCCGGCTCGTGCTCTAGCGCATCCAGGGGTTCCGGGCCGGCGGTGGTGATGACGTAGGCGACGACGCGACTCGATTCCTTCGACTTGCGGGCAGCCACCACGTGGGGCGGCGTGTTGGCGGTGTATTCGGTGACGCGCTTGCGCAGGCCCTTGCGATAGGTGAGGGCGTGGTCGAGTTCGCCGCGGCGCAGGCGGGCGGCCGTTTCCGCGAGATATGCGTCCACCGGCTGCTCGGCGAAGAGGCGTGCGAACAGGCCACGCTGCACGTCCTTGGCAAGCTCGGTCCAGTCCCGGCGCACCACCTCCATGCCGACGAACTCCACCTCCGCCTTCTCGTCCACGAGCCCGGCATAACGCTTGCGGGCGCCGCTCGAGCCACCGCGCATGGTGGGCAGGAATAGCTTCACGTAGAGCTTCTCGAACTCCATCGTCAAGCGGCTCCCCACATCCCACTCGGCGCGCACGTGCTTGGCTAGGGATTCGTTCAGTTCCGCCGCCAGCTTCGGGCCCAACTCCCGCGCTGCCACGGTATCGAGCCCGGAACGCACGAACACACTGTCGGTGTCGCCATAGAGCACCTCAAAGCCGCGCTCTTCAAACCACGCCTGCGACCAAAGCAGGAAGCGTCGCCCCGTGCCGGTGATGGCGTTGGCGATGGCGACGTTGTGGAAGCGGCAGCCGGAGGTGCCGAGCACGCCGTAGAAGGAGTTCATCAGGATCTTGATGGCTTGCGAGGCCACCGCGTCGCCGGCCGCCTTGGCCGCTTCGCGCTGCGGGAAGAGGCCATCGAGCATCGTCGGCAGGATGGCCTTTTCGCGCCGGAACGAGGCATCGCCAGCGAGGCGGATGACATCTTCCTCTCCGGTTGGATCGGCAACATAGCCGAGCGGGTCGATGTTGAAGGTGCGGATCACGCTCGGGTAGAGGCTCTTGAAGTCGAACACCCACACGTTTTCGTGCAGGCCCGTGATCGGCTCTAGGACGTGACCACCTGCCTGCGCCCGCGCCGATGCCGCACCGTCCACGGAATGCACGCTCGGCGCCACGATGCCCTTCTTGTAGCTGTCTAGTTTACACATCT
>VXPR01000015.1:3156-4092 GCA_009839405.1 Gammaproteobacteria bacterium | reverse complement strand
GTCTCCGGCCACTCCACCTATTCACGCGCCGCCGCCGAAGTGCTGACCCGCCTCACCGGGAGCCCTTTCTTCCCCGGCGGCAGGAGCGGCTTCAAGATCAACGCCAATGAGTTCCTCGTGTTCGAGCAAGGCCCGTCGGTGGACATGACCCTGCAATGGGCCACCTATCGCGACGCGGCAGACCAATGCAGCCTGTCGCGCATCTGGGGCGGCATTCACCCACCGGTGGACGACATCCCGGGGCGGATCATCGGGGAGCGGGTAGGCAACGACGCCTTCGATCTGGCGGAGGCGCACTTCCTGGGCCAAGTTCCCTAGCGCGGACTAGCGCCTCTGCACACCGCCCGACATCCCCCCTCCGGCTGAGGGCGCGGTGAAGGCGGACCAGCCCCCCCTCCGAGAAAAGGCGAGGACGCCTTTTCTCGACTCCCCCTCGAGGGGGGAGTGCCAGGAAAGGGAGGCGCCTCGTAGGCGACGGGCTTGCCCCGCCTCCACAGGGGCTCGCCGTATGATGGTCCGCTGCATCAGGGCTCGGGGCTTCCATGGCCGAAAGGACCGCCATCATTGCGCTTGCCATGCTGCTCGCCGGCTGCGGCGGTGGCGGAGGTGGCGGCGGCGCACCCCCGACAGCGCCTGCGCCAGCGCCCACGCCACCGCCAAGCACCACGGATGACGATGACGACGACGACGTGGACGGCTTCGTCGCGGTCGAGGCCAGCGTTTCCGGCCTTGTCCGTGGCTGGGGCTATGAGGAACTGACCTCCGGGCCCACCACCGGGACGTTCCCGCTCGAATTCTCGAGCGGTCTCGCGGCAGCGGACTACGACGCCGACGGCGACATCGACCTCTACGTCGTCGGCGGCGACGAGGAACCGAACCACCTGTTCGAAAACCAAGGCGACGGCACGTTTCGCGACATTGCCGACGAGGCTGGTT
>VXPR01000015.1:0-3146 GCA_009839405.1 Gammaproteobacteria bacterium | reverse complement strand
CGATCTCTTCGTCGGCGCCGTGGAAGGAGAGCGCTACTACCTGATGGAGAACACCGGCGGCACCTTCACCGACATCACGGTGCAGTCCAACATCGTCCTCACCGCAGCCAACACCGTCTCCGCCACCTTCGCTGACTACGACCTCGACGGCTACCTCGACCTCTTCCTCGCGCACTGGGGCTTCCCCGAACAGGTCGACACCGAAACCGTCTGGCGCAACGGCGGCGATGGCATCTTCGAGAGCGCGAGCATCGAGTCCGGCATCGCGGCCGAGCTCGTGGTCGAATCGCTCAACTACAACAACGGCGAGGTAGCCCGCATCGACCGCACGTTCACGGCCAACCTCAGCGACCTCGACGCCGACGGCGATCCTGACCTCCTAATGGCCGCCGACTACGACACCAGCCAAGTCTTCCGCAACAACGGCGACGGCACCTTCACCCGCACCACGGACCGCGAGGTGATCGTGGACCAGTCCGGCATGGGTGCCTCGGTCGGCGACTACGACAACGACGGCGACATGGACTGGTTCGTCACCTCCATCTACGAGAACCCAGATTTCTTCGGCAACCGCCTCTACCGCAACGATGGCGCGGGCGCGTTCACGGACGAGACGGACACCGCCAACGTAGGCAACGGCGGTTGGGGCTGGGCCTCATGCTTCGCCGACTTCGACAACGACGGCCACCTTGATCTCGTCAACGTCAACGGCTGGCGCGGCGACACCAGCCCCGGCAACGGCTTCAACTTCCTCGAGGACCAGATCCGCTTCTTCCACAACCAGCGCGACGGCACCTTCGTCGAGCGCGCTCAGGCGTTGGGCCTTCGGGACCGAGGCCAGGGCCGCGCCCTCGCCTGCTTCGACGCGGAACGCGACGGCGACATCGACCTCGTGCTCACCAACAACGACGACGACCCGCTCATCTACTACCAGAACGAGCTCGACGCGGCCGAGGAGAACCACTGGCTCGGCATTCGGCTGGAGAGCGACGGCCCCAACCGCCACGGCATCGGCGCCTGGATCACCCTCACCACGACATCGGGAACCCAGGTGCGCGAAATGCGCGCCGGCAACAACTTCGCCTCCCACAATCCGCTCGAAGTCCACTTCGGCCTCGGCACCGACACCCGCGCCGACATCGTGGTGCGCTGGCCCGACGGCTCGGAAACCTCGCGTGCGGGCGTCGCCGTCGACAGGATGCTGGTTCTCAGCGACTAGACCGGCCCCCAGAGGGTTCGCAGCTCAGCTTGACGGCCCAGGCGCCCTCGCCGCAGCCGCCGATTCCGACTCTGGTTCCGCCCCCGCAGCCCGGCGCTCCCGCAGCCGTTCGACGATCTCCGTATGACGGCGACGGTTCAAGTTGTAGGGCCAGAACACCCAGATGGCTCCCATCACGAAGACGGCAATGACGGCATAGACGAGGCCAAAGTCGAACAGCACCGACGCCGGCACCTCGCCCTGCTTGGAGCCGGGGTCCAGGCCCACGATGTCGATGGCGACCCCCGCCAAGAGCGGGCCGACAGCGCCTGTGCACTTGTCGGCAAAGCTGAAGGCGGCGAAATAGACGCCTTCCTGGCGCGTGCCCTTGCGCAGTTCGTGCTCGTCGGCCATGTCGCCCATCATCGATGCCACCGTCACCCCCACCGGCTCGATGGCATAGCTGCTGAGGAAGGCGAACCCCACCAGCAGCACCGCCAGCACCGCGTAGGACGTCGGCATCAGGCCAAAGAGCGAGGCGATCACTGGCCCCGTCGCCCCGAGCACGCACACCACGACGCCGAGGATCACGGTCCACTTCTTGTCGAAGATGCGGTTGAAGAACATCGTGAACGGCACGCCTACCATGCCGCCGACAATGCCGGCGTACTGCCACCACTGAATCGCCACGCTTTCGAGCTGCCAGAAGAAGGTCTTGAGATGCAGCGCCAGCGCGCCCGTGGTGCCCCAGTAGATGTTGCAGACCAGATGCCCCAGGAACAGCGAGCGGAACGAGACGCTGTGCAGCGCATCGAAGAGATCGCGGTAAATGTGCTTGACGTGGAATCGCCGCCCCGACGCACCCATGGTCGGCAGGCGCGGGATCACGTCCATCGTCTTCCACGACGACAGCCCCATCAACGCCGCCATCACCAGCGCCGAGACGATGGCGAAGGGCAGATACGGCTCCACATCCAACTGCGGCGTCGGGTTCTCGGGCGTGCTGCGGAAGACGAAGTTCCAGGCGATGGCCGCCACCACCAGCGCCGAGCCCTGGCCGATCATCGACCGCCAGGCCGCGATCCGGGTGCGGTCCAGATAGTCCTGCGTCACCTCCGCGCCAAGCGCCAGGTAAGGCAGGTTGAACAGCGTCAGCGCCGTGCGCATCAGCGAGAACGTAACGGTGAACCAAAGGAACAGGCCCATCTGCGAGAGCCCATCCGGCGGCATGAAGAGCAGCACAAAGAGCCCCGCCACCGGCAGGATCGAGGCAAACATGAACGGATGCCGGCGACCGAGGCGCGACTTGAACCCATCGGACCACGATCCCACCGTCGGGTCGGACACGGCATCCACCACCGACGCCACCGCCAGCGCGAGCCCGGTCAGCGCCCCGGAAAGCCCCACCACCTGGTTGTAGTAGAGAAACAGAAACCCGAGCGCAAACCCCTGCACGGACTGCCCGGCGCGCCCAGCGCCGTGCCAAAGCACCCAGCCAATCGGCACCCGCTCCGCCCGGGATTCATCCGCCATCACTGCTCCCCCGCCCTCGTTGGCGCATCATTGCGGAACCGAACCAGGTTCAACGGATCCCATACGCCTGCGCCGGCAGCCAGGTCGCGAGCGCCTCCCACTGGAAGATCACCACCAGCCCGACGAGTTGGATGATGATGAACGGCGCCACGCCGCGGTAGATGACCGGCAGGTCCACTCCCGGCGGCGCAATCCCGCGCAGGTAGAAGAGCGCTCCGCCCACCGGCGGCGTGAGGAAGCTCGTTTGCAGGCACACCGCGAACATCACCGTGAACCACACCGGGTCGAACTGCAGGCTCGCCACCACCGGCGCGACGAGCGGCAGGATGATGAGGGTGAGCTCGAGCCAGTCCAGGAAGAAGCCGAGCAGGAAGGTGGCGATCAGGATGCAGATGACGATGCCGGTGGGGCCGAA
>VXPR01000272.1 GCA_009839405.1 Gammaproteobacteria bacterium | reverse complement strand
GGCCCGGACGGTCGCGAGATCTACGAGGAGGGGCTGCACGTTCCGATCATGCCGCTGTTCGAGCGCGGCGAGATCAACGCGACGCTGATGCGCCTGATTGCCGCCAACGTGCGCGATCCGATGGTGGCAGAGGGTGATCTGTATTCCCTTGCCGCCTGCAACCGCACTGGGGGCGAACAGCTCCTGAAGGCGCTGGCCGAGTTCGAGCTTGAGGAACTCGACACGGTGGGGCAGCGAATCATCGACACCTCACGCCGTGCCATGGCCGCCGAAATCTCGCGGGTGCCGGACGGCCGCTATCGGCACGCCATGACGGTGGACGGCTACGACTCCCCGATCACGGTCGTCTGCTGCCTAACCGTGGACGGCGACGCCATCGACATCGATTTCGACGGCACCTCGCCGACATCGCCCCGCGGCATCAACGTGCCGCTCAACTACACCGAAGCCTATGCCTCCTTCGGCGTGCGCTGCGTGGTGGGCAACGACATTCCGAACAACGCCGGCTCGCTTGCGGCCATCACGGTGCGCGCGCCCGCCGGCTGCATCCTCAACGCGGAGTTTCCGGCGGCGGTCTCGGCCCGGCATGCCTTGGGGCAAATGCTCCCGGACGTGATCCTGGGCTGCCTGGAGCAAGCGTTGCCTGGCAGGGCTCCTGCCGAGGGCGCATCGTGCATCTGGAATCCGGTGCTGCGCTCGGCTTCCGGAGCGCAAGGCAACTTCGCAAGCCGTGCCTTCGTCATCAACCCCATCTTCAACGGCGGCACCGGCGCCCGACCAACCCAGGACGGCCTCTCCACGACCGCCTTTCCGTCCGGCGTGCGCACCACCCCGACGGAGGTCAACGAGGTCTCAGCCCCTCTCGTCATCCGCCGCCGCGAGTATCTGCCAGACACCGGCGGCAGCGGCGAGTATCGCGGCGGCCTGGGCCAGGTCATCGAGATCGAACACGCCGAAGGCGCCCCGTTCGTCATCTCCAAGATGTTCGATCGCATCGACCACGCGGCCCAAGGCCGTCGCGGCGGCGAAGCCGGCCAACCGGGCCGCGTGTTCCTTCGGCTAGCCGATGGCACGGAACAATCCTTGCGCGGCAAGGGCCGCGACACGGTTCCAGCGGGCGCAATCCTCGTCATGGAAACTCCCGGCGGCGGCGGCATTGGCGACGCGCACGATCGAAACCCGGCATCCGTGCGCGCGGACATGGACGCTGGCCTGACAACCCCCTCCGATTAGCCTCCGACCGGGGCCTCAGAGCGCCTCGTCGCAAGGACGGAAGGCGCGTGTTCGGCGTATATTTGCCTTGGTGGCGTCCGTGAATTGGCGGAGGTCTTTAGGATGGCGAAACGGGATTTTTCGCTGGATGATCGCTACACGCTGGAGTCCGGAGTGGCGCTCTTGTCCGGCATCCATGCCTTGGCGCGGCTGCCGTTCGATCAGCGGCGGCTGGATGCGCGTGACGGCCTCAACACCGAGGGCTATGTCTCCGGCTATCGCGGCTCCCCCATCGGCGGCTTGGATCGCGAGCTTTGGAATCGCACACAGGAGCTGGCGCAAAGCGGCATCGTCTTTCAGCCGGGCGTAAACGAAGACCTCGCCGCAACCGCCATCTGGGGCACGCAGCAGGTGGGTCTTTTCCCCGGCGCGCGCGTCGATGGCGTGTTCTCGCTCTGGTACGGCAAGGCGCCGGGCCTTGACCGCTCGAGCGATGCGATTCGCCATGCCAATGCCGCCGGAAGCAGCCCCAAGGGCGGTGTCTTGCTTGCCGTGGGCGATGATCCGGGCTGCAAGTCGTCCACCTTGCCGAGCGGCAGCGAGTTCTCGCTTCGAGACCTCGGCGTGCCAACGCTCGCCCCATCCTCGGTGCAGGAGGTGTTGGACTTCGGTCTCGCCGGTTGGGCCCTGTCGCGCTACAGCGGCTGTTGGGCCGGCCTAGTCACCACCTCCGACACGATGGACAGCAGCGCCACGGTGCTGTTGCCGGAGGAACGACGATTCACGCTGCCGGACCTCCCCCAGGAGGGCAACATCCGCCTCGTCGACGACCCACTGTCGCAAGAGCGGCGACTATTCGAGCACAAGCTGCAACTGGCGATGGCCTTCGCGGCGGCGAATGGCCTCGGTCGCGTGCACAGCAATCCATCCCGGCCCCGGCTTACCTTGATTTCCGCCGGCAAGGTGCTGGCGGACACCCGCCAGGCGCTCGTCGAACTCGGCTATCCGACCATGCAGTCGCTGGCCGACGCTGGCATCCGGCTCGTGCAGCTTGGACTCATCTGGCCGCTCGAGGAGGAGTTCGTCCGCGCAGTGTGCCGCGATGCCGAGCGCGTGCTTGTGGTCGAGGAAAAGCGGGGCCTGATCGAAGAGCAGCTCAAGGCGCATCTTTTCCATGGCCCCCGCGTGGAGGTGTTCGGCAAGCGCGACCCGGCAGGCGAGCTCTTGATTCCCGCGGTGGGCGAAGTGACGCTGCCCATCATTGCCAAGGCCATCGCGAGGGTGCTTGGCGAGGTGCCGAATCGCGCCTTCCTTGAAGCCACCGAAGCGGACGAGCGCGCACTCGCCCGTGTCGCCACTACCTCCAAGGAAGCGCGCGTCCCACTCTTCTGTGCCGGTTGCCCGCACAACACCTCCACCAAGGTGCCGGATGGCAGCCGCGCCGCCGCCGGCATCGGCTGCCATTACATGGCGCAGTGGATGGATCGCAACACCTGGACCTTCACGCACATGGGCGGAGAGGGGGCGAACTGGATCGGTCAGGCGCCGTTCACGGAGGAAGGCCACATCTTCGTGAACATGGGCGACGGCACCTTCAACCATTCCGGGCTCTTGGCGATTCGAGCCGCCGTGGCTGCGGGCGTCAACGTCACCTACAAGATCCTCTTCAACGACGCCGTGGCGATGACCGGCGGCCAGCCCATGGACGGCGACCTGACGGTGGCGGACGTGGTGCGGCAGGTGCTGGCGGAAGGGGTCCAGGCGGTGCGGGTTGTCACCGACGATCCTTCGCGTCACGCTGCCAATGACTACAGGGCGCTGCCGCGCGAACGCCTCGACGAGGTGCAGCGGGAACTTCGGGAAATGCCTGGCTGCACCGCGCTCGTCTATGAACAGACCTGCGCCACGGAGCTGCGCCGCCGCCGCAAGCGGGGCCTCGCCGAAGAGCCGGATGTGCGCGTCGTCATCAACGATGCCGTGTGCGAGGGCTGCGGCGACTGCGCGGTGCAGTCGAACTGCGTGGCGGTGGAGCCGCTTGAGACAGCGTTCGGCACCAAACGGCGGATCAACCAAAGCGCCTGCAACAAGGACGTGTCTTGCCTGGACGGTTTCTGTCCGTCGTTCGTGACCTTGCGCGGCGCGCGGCACAAGCGGCGCGAGGCGACTGTGCCGGAGGGGCTTTCGGATTCGGAACTGCCGCTGCCGCAAGCTGCGCGCAGGGCTGCCAACATCCTGCTCACGGGGGTGGGCGGCTCCGGCATCGTCACGCTGTCACAGCTTCTCGCTGCCGCGGCACACATGGACGGTCGCCACGCCACGACCCTCGACATGACCGGCCTCGCGCAGAAGGGCGGCGCCGTGCTCGGGCACGTGCGCATCTCCGACTTCGACGAGCCGCATCTGTCGGCACGGATTTCGCCGCGCGGTGCCGACGCGGTGTTGGCGGCGGACCTCGTGACCGCTGCGGGACGCGACGTGCTGGCAATGTTCGACCAAGAGCGCACGGTCGTCGTCGCGAACACCCATGTCGCGCCGACGGCTGAGTTCCTGCTGCATCGGCGGGCGGATGCGGGCTCGGGCGACCTGCTGCGGCAGCTTGGCCGGCGCTGCACCGAAGTGCGAACAGTGGACGCGGACCGGCACGCGTCCGCACTGCTCGGCGACACCGGCAGCGTCAACGTCTTTCTTCTCGGCCACGCATTCCAAAGCGGCGTGATTCCGCTTTCCCTTGAGTCTCTCAAGCGAGCGATTGAACTCAATGGCGTGGCCGTGGAGCGGAATCTCGCGGCGTTCCACTACGGCCGCATGGCGGCGCACGATCCGGACTCGCTGCCGGCCACCCACGCCGAGGGCGAGGCCCTGCAGCGCGACCCGGATCGACGGCG
>VXPR01000355.1 GCA_009839405.1 Gammaproteobacteria bacterium | reverse complement strand
CGAGAAAAGCGTCCCCGCTTTTCTCGGAGGGGGGGCCGCCGACCCAACGCCCGTGACGCCACAATCTCCGAACGAAGCCCCCTGTCACTCCCCTTTTCGCGCCAGCGCCGTTTTCTACCGGCGCAGCCTCCTAGCGCAAGCCGGAGTGCGGTCGAGTTGGGGCCCGGCCGCAGATGCGTACCTAGTCCGAAGGAACCGTCGCGGCGGCGAGTTGGTCCGCTCGCAGCATCGCCTGCTTTAGGGTGTACAGGGGGCGGATCCAGGGAGTCAGGTCACCGAGCTCCGCTGGCAGATGCTCTGCGGCACGCGCCGCATCCGGACGATCGCGGTAGATACCGAGCAGCAAGACGTAGAACAGGCGACCGTCGCGCTCAACCCGGGCGGCGGCAAGGTCCGGCACCTTGGTGTCGGCAACGAACCTCTCCACCGCCTCCGGCGAGGCAAGCGCCAGAAGCTGCACCGCGTAGAACTCATCGGGCAGGTCCGTGAAGGCGACTTCGCGACCGGGTCGGTAGGCAAGGCGGCGGTAGGCCGGCAGGTCGGTCTCACCAGCGCTGGCTGATGGCTCGACGCGTGGATTCGGTTCGGCGGCGTTTCGGTGCAGCCTGGCAAGGCCAGACGCGCGCCGTCTCGGCGACGCGGCCCCGCTGGGCGATGGCTCGGGTGCGCTCCGCTGCTCGCGTCCTGACCGTCGGCCCTGCGTGCGCGGTTCCGCTGCAGCAATCGCAGCGCGGGCCTCGCCCCCCTCCATGTTCTTGCCTATGGCAGCAACGGGGCTCTGACGAAGCGGACCGGTGGATTGCCGCGACACTACCTTGCCGTCTTCCTCTTCCACACAGTTCCATTCGGATCCTGTCGCTTCGCAGAACCAGTCGGTGGGAGGGGTGGCGGTTGGCGCGACGGTGTCTGGTGTCGGCCCGCCGCGACAGCCGAGCAGCGCCATTGCCAACCCCAAAAGGGCGAGCCACTTTCTGCTCCGTCTCGGACCTTGGCTATGATCGCCAGACGTGTCGGGATGCAAGGATTCCGGCCTCGAATCGGCAAATGGAAAGTTGGGGAATCATAGATGGCTTCCGTCACCGGCACAGTAAGCACGACGCTTGCGGATCGCGTGCTTCGCATCCACGTGGACCGTGCAGACAAGCTGGGCGCCTTTACGCCGGAGATGTTCGACGGTCTTGCCGCCGCGCTCGCGGAACTCGAAGGCACCGACGACGCCTGGGTCGGTGTGGTGACCTTTCAAGGACCGCACACCACTGCCGGTCTGGACCTGCCCCGCTTCGCCGCCTCCATGCGCGACGGCGGCGGTGCCGCGGACGACGACCGTCCCGATGCGTTTGCCATCCGACGCCGCTGCCGCAAGCCGGTGGTCATGGCCGTGCAGGGCATCTGCTTCACCATCGGCATCGAAATGGCGCTAGCCGCAGACATCGTGGTTGCCGCCGACGACACCCGCTTTGCCCAACTGGAGCCGAAGCGCGGCCTCGCCGTCTTCGGTGGTGCCCACGTTCGATACATCCAGCGCGCCGGGTGGGGCAACGCGATGTACCACTTGCTCCGAGCCGATGAGTTCGACGCCCATCGAGCGCTGCAATTGGGCTTCGTGCAAGAGGTCGTGGCAGCCGGCACGCAGATCGATCGAGCGCTGGCTCTCGCCGCCGAGATACTCGAATGTGCACCCATCGCCGTGCAGGAGATCAAGCGCGCCGCGAGTGTTTACCTCGAACAAGGCGAGCGCGCCGCATTCGACCAGATCTCCCACATGCGCACCACCACCGCCAACACGCAGGACTTCGCCGAAGGCATTGCCTCGTTCCGAGAACGCCGCCCCGCACACTTCAAGGGTCGGTAGGGCCCCCAGCGCCCTGGCCGGCGCGTCCGCCCTCACCCGGCGCGGGTGTTGACCGGCGCTCCCCCAAGCAATTGCCGGACGAGTGCCGCGGTGCGTTCGGCAGTGCTTGCCATGGCGTCCGGTAGGGCGTCGAAACCTTCCACGCCTCCGATCTCGGCAAGGGCTTGCCGCTGTTCCTGCGAGGCGGCGGTTGGATCGAAGGCGCCGACGCAGGCCATGCGGAGGAAGCCTTCGATGTTCTGCCACAGCGCCGCAGCTTCCGTCATTCGCGCCGCCGTCTCATCGGCCAAGAGCCCCTCTTGGGCGGCGGTCTTGAAAGTGCTGCCGAGGCTCGCCGCCAACATCGCCGGCACGCGCCCGCCGGCGGCCAACTTGAGGGCATCCGCGGCAAGTTCCACGTCGCTGAGGCCCCCGGCGCGCCGTCGCACATCCCACGGATCCACTGTTGCCGCATCGAGCTCCCGCCGCGCCTCTGCAAACGACACCGCAGCACCGTCGCCACCACCAGCAAGCGCAGACTCGCGCAGCGCCTCGAAATCCTCGTCAAGGCCCCCTTCCGCCTCGATCATCCGTGCATCCACCAACATCCGCAACGCGTCGGCCGAGTCGCTGGAGTCCACATGCTCGGCAAGCTGCGCCAGGGTCCAAGCTGTCCCGTTCGAGTCCTTACCGGCATAGGCCGCGACGGCTTCGAACAACGTGCCCTCCGGCGACAAGTCGCGCACCGCCCGCATCGCCCGCTGCAACAGTTGTGCATGCCATGCTGCGGGATCAGTGACAGTCCCCCCGGGCACGCGGCGATGGTCATACAGGAAAAGGAGCTTAAGGGGCGTGCCGGTGGCGAACTCCCGACGACCAAAGGAACCCAAGGCAAGCAAGGCAACGCGGCTGCCCGGCATGGCACCGTTGTTGACAACGAACTCTGCCTTGCCAGCGACGAAAAGCGCCGCCAGCGTGGCATCGAGAATGTCGGTGATGGGACGTGCCGCATCGAGCGGAGAGATGGTGCCGTTCAGCATGTGAACGCCCACCTGAAACGTGCGTTGCTCGGCCCACACCCGCGCCTCCTTCGTGAAGTCGTCCACCGTCGGCGTCTTGGCGGCCATCGCCGTCAGTTGCGCGCGCATCTCGGCGTGATCGAACTCGCGTTCGTAGTACACGCGCACGAGCCCACGGCGGGCGACGGCGGCCGTTTGGGCATCGAGCCCGAGCTCCTCGTCGATCTGCAGGTCGGTGAATTCCTTCGACCGCATGGCCTCCTGGACGTACGGATAGCGCGCCATCCACTGCGTCAGCCTAGGCGCCGAGCCGAGCAGGTCGCCAATCGCTCCGGTGACGCGACCCGCCCCGCCGCGCAGGTCGTCGAGCACAAGCCAAAACGCCGGCACCACGAACAGTGCAGCGAGCACCGAGAACAGCACGCCATAGGCCAGCGAGACGGCCATCGGAATCATGGCGGCCGCCTGGGCGTTCTTGCTGAGGATCAGCGGCATCACGCCGGCAAAGGTGGTGACGGTCGTGATGAGGATAGGACGCGCGCGCAGGCAACAAGCCTTAGCCAGAGCCTCTGCGAGCGAGTCGCCGTCCCCCCGGAAGCGGTTGACGGCATGCATGAGCACCAGCGTCGCATTCACTACGACGCCAGCCGCAGCCACCACGCCGAACACCGAGCTCATCGACATGCTGGTGATGGCGTCGAGCGGCAGCATGATCACGTGGCCCCATACGGCTCCAACGAACGCGAACGGCAACACCGACATGATCACGAGCGGCTGGGTGTAGGAGCGCAAGGGGATGGCCAGCAACGCGAATATGGCGAACATCGACAGCATGAACAGCGGCATCAGGCTGTCCGTGGTCTCCTGCTGCATGGCGAGGCCCTCGGCCTTGTAGGACACGCCCGGATACCTGGCGGCGGCTTCGTCAAGAAAGCCGCTCTGCAGAAGCGCTGCCTGCACCGCCGCCGAGGTCGTAAAGGCTGGATCGACCTCCCCCGACACCAGAATCGAGCGCTTGCCGTCGACCCGCTCGATCGCCGAGTAGCCTCGCCCCGTCTCCACCATCGCCACTGTGGAAAACGGCACGGCATCGCCGCTCGGAGTGCGCACGCGTAGCGAGTCCAACGACGCCAGCGAGCGACGCCCTTCGGCCGGATAGCGCAACATGATGCGGATGTCCTCGGGGCCCCGCTGCACGCGCTGCACCTCCTCGCCGTAGAAGGCCTGACGAACCTGTCGCCCGAGATCAACC
>VXPR01000073.1 GCA_009839405.1 Gammaproteobacteria bacterium | reverse complement strand
CCCCCCCCCCCCCCCCCCCCCCCCCCCCCCCCCCCCCCCCCCGGATTTCTCAACTCCGCCGCAAACGTCGTTTCCTACGGCACGACCTCCTAGCTAGCCCGCATTTCTCACCAGCCCTCGTAGCCCAAACCGTCCCGGCGGACTGCTAGAGTTGCCAAATGAGAGCGGATTTGATGCAAGCTACGCGCATGGACATCCAAACCCCACATAGGGTGCGCGGCTTGCGACTGGCGCTGGTATTGGCGGCGACGGTTGGTCTTGCCGGGTGCATGAGCAAGACGGTGCGGGTGGTCGATCTGTCGCCGCCGCAGCAGGTTCATGCCGGCATCGCCGAGGACATGCTGCTCGACGTGGGTGTCTCGGTGTTCGACCCCAACGTGCCCGAGTCGTTCGACGAGCGCGTCGAGCGCAACATCAACCCGGAAGTGCGACGTGCCGAGGCCAACTACATGGCCTTCTTCGCCAAGAACCTCCTGCAATCCACCGGCAACTGGGGCGCAGTTCGGGTTGCGCCGCGCGAGACCTTTGCCGTGGATGTGGTGGTCGCCGGCAGCATCGCCCACTCCGATGGCGAGCGCATGGAACTGGACGTGGTGGTGACGGACGCTCGCGGCGTCGTCTGGTTCGAGCGCAACTACCTCACCCTCGCCAGCAAATACGCCTACGAGGAGGGCATCCCGCCGGGCATCGACCCGTTCCAGGCCACCTATCGGCAACTGGCGGACGACATGCTCGCCGTCTACCAGACCTTGAGCCGCGACGACGTCCGCCGCATCCGCACCACCGCCGAGATGCGCTTCGCCCGGGACTTCTCCCCGGACGCCTTCGAGAGCTACGTCGAAGCCTCCAAGTCCGGCAGTTGGGACCTGCGCCGGCTACCGGCGGAAGACGACCCCATGCTCGG
The DNA here is from genome assembly GCA_009839405.1 of Gammaproteobacteria bacterium. Lineage (GTDB taxonomy): Bacteria > Pseudomonadota > Gammaproteobacteria > Pseudomonadales > Azotimanducaceae > VXYL01. The sequence goes on along the minus strand of VXPR01000073.1, from coordinate 3,202 downwards.
ACGGGTGCGTCAGGTGCGCGAACGGGAATACCTCTTCATCGACACCCTCGACGAATACTTCGACAACTTCCACGCCGAGATGAGCGAGTCCTATCAGGAATGGCGCGCCGCCACCTACGACGAGGCCATCGCCTATCGCCGCGTCACCGACAAGGCCAAGCGCAAGACCCTGCTCGGCGCCGCGGCCCTCGCCGGCGGCATCATCGCCCAGGCCAGCGACTCCGATGTCGCGCGCTATGGTGGTGCCACCGGCATCATCGCCGGCGCTACGCTTTCCGTCTCTGCGGTGGGCGACCGCGCCGAGGCGAAGCTGCACTCCGAAGTGCTGCAAGAGCTCGGTATGTCCGCTGAGGCAGAGATCTCGCCACACACGATCGAACTCGAAAACCAGACCCTGCGCTTGCAGGGCACGGTGGATGACCAATATCAGCAACTGCGGCGCATCTTGAAGCGCATCTATCTCGAAGAGCTCGAACTCGCGTTGCCGGAAGAAGCCGAGGACAACGAAGGCGAGTCCGGCTTCGACGCCGACGAAGCCTTCCTCGACAGTCTCGGCGAACCCACCAGCCAATAGGCCCTTGTGATGAGCGCCGACGAGCCAATCCGCATCGAGCCGACGGCACCGCCGCTGTCGCGTGCTCGCGGCGAAGCGGCCACGCCGGCTTCCCTGCCCTGGCGCGAACGGCTGCGGCAGATGCCGCGCCGGGTCGCCGTGCTGGTCGCGGCAACAGGCCTCGCAGTCGCCATCGCCTTCGTCTTCCTCGTCCTACCCTCCCACGTGTCCACACCAGACGCGCCAACCACAGGCACCTCGCCGGGCTTAACGCCGGCGGGCACGCCGGCAAGTCGCGAGACCGTCGCCCCCTATCGTTCGCTCGAACTCGAACGCGCAAGCGCAAAAGCACGCGAGAAGCTCGGCGAGTTCGTCGAGGCGCAGCTACTGCTCGAAGAGGAGATGAACGTGGCGCTGTGGGGCGCCGAGGAGATGGCCACCGTGCGCGACCGCGCCAACGAGGCCGATCGGTTGTTTCTCGAAGAGCGCTACGAGGAATCGCTAACGGAGTACGAGGGAGCGGTGGCCGACATCCTGGCCTTGGTCGAACGCGGCAACGAGGTCTTCGAGGAGGCTCTCGCCGAAGGCACCGAAGCACTCGCAGGGCGCGACCAAACTGCCGCCGAAGCCGCCTTCGAACGCGCCCTCGCCATCCGTGCCAACGACCCTCGCGCCCTCTCGGGTCAAGCGCGCGCGGCCAGCCTGCCGGCCTTGGCAGCGCACCTGCTCGAAGCGCAGCGGGCGGAACTCAAGGGCGACCACGCTCGCGCCATCGCCATGCTGCGCAAGGCCCGCGCCGTGGACCCCACCGTGCCCGGCCTCGACGAACGCATTGCCCGCGCCGCCGCCGCCAAGGCCAAGGACGACTACGAGGCCGTCGTCTCCGCCGGTTTTGCGGCGCTTGATGCAGGGGACTTCGAGGCAGCCCATGCGGTGTTCGACCGCATCCTCGCCGACTCTCCAGACGACGCTACTGCACTCGCGGGACGCCAGCAGACCCAACAGGCGCAAACCCGGGCACGGATCGATGCGCTTCACGCCACCGCGCGCCAGCACGAGGACGCGGAAGCATGGCGCGACGCGCTCTCCACCTACGACGACGCCCTCGCCATCGACGGCGCCCTGGAGTTCGCCCGCCAAGGCCGGGAGCGGGTGCGCCGCCGGATCGAACACACCTCCGCCATGCAACGCCTCCTGAACGACCCGGCGCTGTTGTCCTCCAAGCGCGAGTTCGCGGCTGCCCAGGAGCTGCTCCTTGCCGCCGCTGAAGACGGCGACGCCGGCGCGGCATTCGAACGCAGCGTCGCGGACTTCCGCGAGCTTCTTGCCCAAGCCGCCGAACCCATCCCGCTGGTGCTGCTGTCCGACAACGCCACCGATGTCGTGATCCTGCGCGTCGCCGCACTCGGCGCTTTCGAGCGACACGAACTCGCGCTGCGACCGGGCCGCTACACCATCGTCGGCAGCCGCGACGGGTGCCGCGACGTGCGCAAGGAAATCAGGCTCGAAGCCGGCATGGGTCCCGTGGACATCCGCTGCCGCGAACGCATCTAGTGTGCCCCGAAGTTAGAGTCAGGACGGGACGCTAGCCAGCGGCAATGGCGAACGACACCGAGGAATACGCCGCCGACGGCGTCATCGAGGCGGCGGAGTTCCGCCCCACCGGCGCCGTGCGGGAGAGACGACGGCTGCTGCCCCGGCGGATGCAGGTGGTGGCCACCGTGCTCGTCTTGGTGGTGGCGTGGTTCCTGTGGTTTATCTTCACGGCGCGTTCGGTGCGGTTCGAGGCCGAGCCGGCCGATGCCGAGGTGACGGTTTCGGGTGGCTTTTCGTTTCAGTTGGGCGAGACCTTCCTGCTGCGACAGGGGGAGTACGAAGTGGCCGGCACCGCGCCCGGTTACCACGACCTGTCGGAAACCAAGGTCATTGGCGCGGCTCGCAATCAGGTGCTGCCGCTCGCGCTGACGCCGCTGCCAGGGCGCATCACCTTCGAGATCGACCCCGTGGATGCAGACGTCCAGGTGGGCGACGTCCGGGGCGCTGCGCCCCTCACCGCTGACCTGCCGGCCGGCGAACAGACAGCACTCGTCAGCCATCCCCGCTACCAGGCGGCGAGCGTCGACTTCTTCGTGGAGGGGATGCGGCGCGAACAGACCGTCAGCGCGAGCCTGGCACCGAACTGGGCGGACATCACCATTCCCACCACGCCGCCGGGGGCACAAATCCGCATCGACGACGAACCGAGCGGCGTGACGACGCCCGGCCCGGTGCCCATCCTCGCCGGAGAACACCGGGTCACGGTGAAGCTCGCCGGGCACAAGGCGTGGAACGACATCCTTGCCATCACCGCCGGCGAAGCCATGACGCTGCCGGCGGTCACCCTCGAACGCGCCGACGGCCTGCTCAACGTGATCACGTCCCCAGCGGGGGCCGGCGTCACCGTCAACGGCGACTATCGCGGCGAGACGCCGCTCGAAGTCGCCGTTGCCCCAGGAAGGCACGACATTCGCGTGTTTCGCCTCGGCTACACGCCGTGGAACGGCGAAGCGACGGTGCAGTCCGGGCGCGAGGGTGTGCTTGAGCTGACGCTGGAAGCCGCGTCCGGCGAGGTCGCCATCGAAACCCGGCCCGAAGGCGTGGAACTTTGGG
>VXPR01000479.1 GCA_009839405.1 Gammaproteobacteria bacterium | reverse complement strand
CCCCCCCCCCGCGCTGGGGGTTCCTCCCACCCCCCGCCCCCCCCCCGCTGGGGGGGGGGGCCGCGGGGCCCCCCGCCCCCCCCCCCCCGGGCGGGGGAGTCGAAAAGCGCCTCGCTTTTTGGTGGGGGGGCTTCTCGCAGGAGGGGAGTTCTCAACTCCGGCGCAAGCGCCGTTTTCTACGGCGCAGCCTCCTAGGAGCCTCTGCCGTAGTCCTCGTTCTTGTCGCGTCTCCTGGCTGGGGCGACGTTGCCGGTGTTGCCGACGAGCGCATCCTCTTCGGCCAGTCCGCCGCCTTCAGCGGCCCGGCGGAGCAGCTCGGACGCGACATGCGGCTTGGCATCGAGGCCGCCTTCGCCGAGGCCAACGCCAACGGGGGCATCCATGGCCGGCGGCTCACGCTCTTGTCTCGCGACGACGCCTACGAACCGGAAGCCGCCATCGCCAACACCCGCCGCCTGATCGAGGAAGACGGCGTGTTTGCGCTCATCGGCGCGGTCGGCACCCCCACATCGCGTTCCGCCGCGCCGGTGGCGGAAGCCGCCGGCGTGCCCTACATCGCGCCCTTCACCGGCGCCGAGTTTCTGCGTTCCTCGGAGCTTCAAAGCGTGGTTAATCTGCGTGCCTCCTACTATCAGGAGACCGAGGCCATGGTGGCGCACCTGATCGAGGATCTGGATATCCGCGACATCGCCGTGATGCGCCAGGACGACTCCTTCGGCCTCGCTGGGTACAACGGCGTGCGGCTGGCGATGGAGCGACGCGATATGGAACTCGCTGCCACCGCGGTCTATCGGCGCAACACCACGGCAGTCAAGACGGGCGTGCTGGATCTCATGCGCGCCGCGCCGGGGGCCGTAATCCTCATCGGCGCGTACGAACCTGTGGCCGCCACCATAGCTTGGTCTCGCCATCTCGGCTTTGATCCCGTGTTCCTCACCATCTCCTTCGTCGGCAGCAATGCCCTTGCGGGCGAGTTGGGGGCTCGCGGCGACGGCGTGTTCGTGACGCAGGTCGTGCCGTTGCCAAGCGATGACCTCGACGTGGTGCGGGCGTACCGCAATGCGCTCGCGGCGGTGAACCAAGACGCCGCCCCCGGATTCGTCTCCCTCGAGGGATACCTGGCCGGCCGCCTCGCCATCGTTGCGCTCGAAGGCGCTGGCGCCGAAATCACTCGCGCACGGTTCCTCGAGACGTTGCACCAGGCCGGTGCTATCGACATGGGCGGATTCCAGCTCGAATACGGCACCGACGACAATCAGGGCTCGGACGAAGTGTTCGTCACGGTCATCGACCCGGGCGGTAGCTATCGCAGCGTCACGAATCTCGCGGAAGGGCGCCGATGAGCGAGCCGGCGAACGGCTCCGAAGCCGAATCTTCTCCGGCGAAACGGCGCAATTGGCTCGGTCGCCTGGCGCGCATGCTGGACCGCATCGCAGTGCGCCTCTATCTCGCCATCGGCGGCGCAGTGCTCTTGACGATGGCCGCGAGCCTCGTCGGCTGGCTGTCGTTCGACGCGGTTGGCGACGCGCAGGAGCGCGTTGGGGAACGCAGCGTGCCCGGGCTCGTGGGGGCGTTTGGCCTGGCGCGACAGAGCAACCTGCTGGCGGTGGCGGCCGAGCGCCTTGCCGCTGCCACGACGCCGGCGGAACTCGAGCGCGTTCGGGGTGCCGTGGGGCAGGATCTGGAGCTGTTCGAGGAGCACCTCGAAGCACTCGCCAACGCGGACGCCGACGACGCCGTGCTGGCGGTGCAGACCCAGGCGCACGAACTCGCTGCCAACATCGAGGCCGTCGAGCGCTCGGTGGCGCAGCGCTTCGTCCTCTCCGGTCGGCGCGAGGACTTGAGCGCCGAGTTGGCCGCGCTGCAGACTCGCTTCGAGGCGAGCTTCGCAAGTGCCCTGGACGATCAGTTCTTCTTCACGGTGACGGGCTTTCGCGATCTCGACTCCACGGCAGCCCCGCAGCAGCGCCACCTGAACGCCGATCAGGTGATGCGCTACCGTCACCTGACCGAGCTCTATGCCAACGCCACCATCGGCACCCGCCTCGTGGCGATGGCCTTCACTTCCACCGACGCGGCCTTGCTCGAACCCTTGCGGGAACGCTTCGAGGCCGCTAGCGACGGTGCCCGGCGCAGTCTCTCCCGGCTCGGCGAAGCGGAGCTACCCGAAGGGCTCGTGCAGGACTTCAACCGTCTGTTCGCCATCGGCTTTGGCGAGGATGCTGGCTTTTCCCTACGCGCCAGCGAACTCGCCCTGCTCGAGGAACAGCAGACCCTTGCCGTCGCCAATCGGGGCCTCGCCGCCGAGCTCGTGGACGAAATCAACGTGATGGTGGGTGCCGCGGAGCAGGACGCCGCCGCTGCCACCGAGGCGGCGGCCGACGTTATCAACATCGGCGAAAACGCGTTGCTGGCCTTGAATGCGTTCAGCATCGTCGGCGCCTTGGCCATCGCCATGGTCGTGGTGGCGCCGCTGCTGCGGCGTTTGCAGCGGCTAGCGGATCGGATGCGCCAGATGGCCGCGGGGGACCTCAAGTCCAGCGTCGAGATCGAAGGCAACGACGAGGTGGCGGAACTCGGCCGCACCCTGGAGGTGTTCCGGCTCCGCTCCATCGAGGCGCAGCGGCTCAACCTCGTCGAGCGCCAGGCGGAGGAACTGCGCCACGTCAATTCGAGGCTGGAGGACACCCTCGGCGAACTGCGCCGGGCGCAGGATCAGATCGTCATGCGCGAAAAGCTCGCCGCGCTCGGCGAACTCACTGCCGGAGTTGCGCACGAGATCCGCAATCCCCTGAACTTCGTGAAGAATTTCGCCGAAGGCTGCACGGAGCTGTTGACCGAGTTGAACGAGGAACTGGCCGAGCTCATCTCTGCCGAGGCGGGCCATCTCGACGACGAGCAGCGCGAGTACGTGGCCGAGATCAATGGGGACATGAGCGAGAACCTCGAACGCATCCTGCACCACACCAAGCGCGCCGACCGCATCGTCCGCGACATGCTGTCCATGGGCCGGGGCGGCGGCGAGCGTCGTCCAGCCCCCATCAACGACCTGCTCGACGAACACGCCCGCCTCGCCTATCACAGTGCCCGCGCCACGGACTCCGACTTCAACATGGAGATCGAGACGGACTACGACCCCGAAGCCGGGGAGATCGAAGTCGTGCCGCAGGATGTGGGGCGGGTGTTTCTCAACATGGTCAGCAATGCGGCCTATGCCACCAACGAGAAGCGGCGAGCGCGCGAGGAGGCCGGCGCCGTCGACGACGGCTGGGAACCTGGCCTCAAGCTCAGCACCCGGCGTCGCGGCGACAGCGTCGAAGTGCAGGTTCACGACAACGGCAGCGGCATTCCTTCGGATTTGGTGGACAAGGTCTTCAATCCTTTCTTCACCACCAAGCCCACCGATCAGGGCACTGGCCTCGGCCTTGCCCTTTCCGCCGACATCATCCGCAACCACGGCGGCAGCATTCGGGTCGACACCGAGGCCGGCGAATACACGACGATGATCGTGGAGTTGCCGGTGAAGGCGCCGCCGGCGCCCGCTGCAGCCGATGACGATGACGACGACGGCGACGAGGCCATCGCGGAGGACGAGGAGGAGTAGGCAAGCATGAAAGCTGCTGTGATGGAGCGTGGCGCATTCCGCGTCGAGACTTTGGACGATCCAGTTCCTGGGCCGGGCGAGGTGATCGCCAAGTCCGTCGCCTGCGGCATTTGCGGCTCCGACCTGCACGCGGCTCGGCATACGGAGGATTTCGTTGCGACTAGCCGAGAGGCTGGCGGGGCGTTCAAACTCACGACGTTTGATCCAGTGGTGCTGGGGCACGAGTTCTGCGCGGAGGTGGTGGACTTTGGGCCCGGCGAGGCACCGGCTGGGGTTCGTGTCGGCGACCATGTGTGCTCGGTGCCGATGCTCGCGCGTCAGCCGGTGGTTCCGGTGGGCTACAGCCCGGACGCTCCTGGCGGCTTCGCTGAATACATGCTGCTGACGGCAGAGCTGTTGCAGCGAGTTCCCAGCGGACTGCCGCCTTCTCATGCGGCGCTTACCGAACCGATGGCGGTTGGCTACCACGCGGTGAACATGGCGCGCCTTGAGGGCGGAGAAACGACGCTGGTGATCGGTG
>VXPR01000423.1:2774-4126 GCA_009839405.1 Gammaproteobacteria bacterium | reverse complement strand
CCCCGCGGGGGGGGGGGGGTGGGTTTAGTGCCCCCCCAGGCGGCGGCGCGGGGCGATCCCTCGTCGGGGCGACGTTTGGGGGCGCCCGTCCAGAACTCGCCCCCCACAAAGCGTCAATCTCTCATCCGCTTTGGCGGTTCCGTCCTACAGACCGCGCTTGATTTCCGTGCCACGGTGGCGCCACCCAAACGCACCCGAGCCGCCCCGTGCCGCAAGCACCCCACAGACCGCACGCTGTTCCAGCCCCGTGCTTCCCGGTGTGCGAAGCGTCCGAAGGGCGGGCGTGTGCTAACGTCCCGTCATTCGGCCGGCGTCGCGCCAGAAGGAGAACGCCATGCCTCCCGCCCAACCCCAGCCTGCCCGCAAACCTCAGTGGCAGGGGTCCGCGCCCAAGCTCCAACTGCCGCCGAAGTCGCCTGCCGACCCGTCTACGGGGGACGACGAGGACAGGTATCCGGACCTGGGCGTTCCGCCGATGATCACCGTCCACTGGAAGGCCCTGACGGACAGCGCGCCCCTGCTGGAGACCCGCTACGCCGACCGCGACGACGTGTTCGTGAGTTCGGGCCTGACCATCTACTACGTCGATGGCAGCGAGGAGAGGGCGATCCAGCCGGACGTGTTCGTGTCGTTCGGGTCGCCGAACCGGTCGCGCCGTGTTTGGCTTGCGTGGGAGGAGGGCAAGTTTCCCGACTTCGTGCTGGAGGTGGCCTCGAAGAGCACGTACCGGCGCGACGAACGGGAGAAGCGCGCCATCTACGAGCGCATGGGCGTCGCCGAGTACTGGCAGTTCGACCCCACCGGCGAGTACCTGACCCCGGTCCTGCAGGGCCGCCGCCTGAACGCGACAGGCGCCTACGAACTCCTGCCGCTCGCGACCACGCCCGAAGGCGGCCTCCGTGGCGTGTGCCAACTGCTCGGCCTGCACGTCTGCGCAGACGGCAGCCGCCTGCGCCTGTTCGACCCGGCCACCGGCGAGTTCCTCCTCAATCACTCGGAGGAGCGCCACGCCCACTTGGAGGAGCGCCGTGCCTCGGCAGAGAAGGACGACACCATCGCCGAGGAACGCCGCGCCCGCCAAGCCGCCGAGGCCGAGCTCGCCGAGCTGAAGCGACAGGTCTCCCGCCGCTCCTAACTGCCAATCCTCCTCCACGCACCGGCCTCTTCCGGGGAAGGCGTCCTGCCTTTCCCAACGCCGCCACCCCTAACGCTGCCACGCGCTTTCCCTTCGGGCGCGAGGGGCCCTGGGGGGGGGGGGGGGCCCCCCCCCCCCCCCCCCCAAACCGCCCCCCCCCCCCAAATGGGATGTGTTTGGGGGCGACGATTTGGTGGTAGTATAGAAAAATTAGCCA
>VXPR01000423.1:0-2764 GCA_009839405.1 Gammaproteobacteria bacterium | reverse complement strand
CTCTGAGATGTTTATACTTCACAGCCTTAAGGGTCCCACGCGTTTTCCTTTCGGGGGGCCGGGGCCCTGGGGGCGAGGGCGTCCCGCCCTCGCACGCGCCGCAAGGCGCGCTGCCTTTACAAGGTCGAGGTGTTGGGGCCGACGTATTGCGGGCGAGCGCCATCCCCGAAGCAGCCGCCAAAGAACCCCGCGCCCTTCCCCAAGATCGAAACGCCGACGCCCCTCCATAAGCGCGCTGCTCGGTCGCGCGCGAATCCCACCTGCAGTTCACCGCCCAGCGGTTCCAGCCCCTCCGCATCACTCCCCCTCACGGGGGCGTCGGGAACGGCAACTCCCGTTCTGGCTGCGAGGCGCGCCAAAAACGCCAAAAACAAAAAGCCCCCAAACCCCTTGACGAATCCCGCCGAACTTGCTCTCCTTACCGAACCCAAGCCAAGCGCTGGCCATCGGAACGGCAAGGGGCTTGACAAAGCCCGCCCAACGTGATCTAGCAAATGGCTTGGGAATGGAGCGGAGGGCGCTTGGCCAGTCCGCCACCGCATCCCGCAGCGCGGGCGCGAAGGCGGCAAGGGCAGGCGGCAAAGCCGGATGAAGCCGGGAAACGCGAGAAATTCAGCGGAAAAGGCGAAAATCGGTGTTGGAATCCACGCGGACATGCTGTACGATGCGCCGCCATCGGCGCAGTGGCCGATGTTCGGGTGGGGGTTCCTCTCGCTTCGCGTTGCGCGCATTTCGCACGGAACGTAGGATCGGAAGGGCGCTCCCTTGAGTGCAGAACCTCGGGTGGTGTACGGAGGACAGGGTTGCATCATTCAAGAACAACGGTAGGATCCCGCGCGCCTCTTGGGGGTGCATCCCCGCAATGGGACGGGAATGGAATCAACGAACGGAGATCATCAATGATCAAATTCATGAGAAGCGCGGTCGTGGTGGTCGCGTGCCTCTTTGCGGGGGTTGGCGCTTGGGGGGCAATGGTGTCCGTGACTAACGGCTCCACAATCTATGCCTCGGAGCTGTTCGGGGAAGGCCACTCCTCGCCCGCGTACCCGGATGGGATGACGCCGATGGTCGTTCTGACCATTCCCGCGGATCTCGCAGACCGGGCAGCAGTGGTCGACACCACTACGCCAGCCAACAATCGTGACGCCTGCAGCGCGCTAGGCCACAACGGCGAGGCCGACATCACGTTTATGCTGAGTGGCGGTGCGCAGTTCAACAGCAACGTCGCAGGATTGATGTGGGACCCCGATGGTGCGGATGCAACGATCAGCGGGCGCACTGCACCGGGGACGGTGGCGACGATCAAGGAAGGCGGCCGCAAGGGCGACAGTTCCATCACGATCACGGTCAAGCCGGCGGGTAGCGACGCCACGGACACTGGGGTAGACACCGCCGATACTGTACGTTTCGGCGGGCTGCGGGCCGCGGCGGACTCATGGGTAGACCAAGAAAAATGCGAGGTGGCGTCGGGTCGCATTCACCAGACGATCTCCTTCGAACTGCCACAACTCGCCAACCTCGGCGCACTGGGAGGCGCCAACGCTCTGGACATGAACCCGAAGAACGATCAGCCGAAAATCACCGTGTCTGGAAGCTCTCGGCTCGTCAGCGGCGCGTTCAGCAACGGGTCGCTCACGGGCCTAACGCCTCCCACCGTCATCAGCAGCCGCGATGCCGTCACGCTCGAGATCAGCGACAAGAACGAGAAGACGATCGCGATCGATGGTGATGCGGCGTTCATGTCGATCAAGGGCGCCAACAAGGACGGATACGTGGAACTGGCCACGGTCACCATCGAAACGAAGCACATCAGGACCGCTGCAAAGGCCGCAGAGGCTAGGAAACTGGTGGGCTACCTTCAGGGAGCCGCGACCGAAACCGAAGATACCCCCGACGACGATGTGGAGGTTTACCTCCCTGGCAAGGCTCCGGCGGAGGCAGTTCCCTACACGATCTACGACCTCGACGGGGATACGATCGACGAAGGCCTGCGCGGTGTTCTGATGGTGCACGCGATGGGTACCCGGGACCTCTTCAACGAGGACGACATGCTGTTCGTCGACTACGACAAGAACGGCAAGATGGGCGCTGGCGAGGAAATCACCATCGACGGCAACATGGCCATGAGCAATGCACTGTCTGTCGATCCCGACAAGTCTGAGTCGTTCACCGAAGCCGGCACGGGCTCCTTCAAGGTGTACTACATGGCTGGCGGCAAGGGCCACATCAACCACGAGGCGATGATCAACGTCACCGCCATGGTTCACTACAGCGACCCGAGTGCCAACAACGAGGCCGACGCGAAGACCTCAACGACGCTGAAGTTCGACGGCGTTGGCGGTGCGGTCATGGCCTACGCAATCCCGCACTCGACCAACAGCATCGGCGACAAGGGCAACGTCCGCGTTCGCTGCGAAGCGTCGGCTGGCTGCCGGGTGTTCCTGGAATGCTGGGACGACATGGGCATGCGCGGCTTCGGCGAAGCGCCGATGGTCGGTGGCAACAGCGTCATGGTGTGGAGCGGCGAGGACATCGAGGGCGTCACGGGCATGGAACCGACCAGCCGTCATTCCTGCCGAATTCTCTCGAAGGGCATGGTGACGGTTCAGCAACTGACCCGCGACGGCAACTCCGGCACGCTGGTGAACAACACCTACGTGGGCGGAAGCTAGCGATCGCAACTCTCCGGGCCTGACCGTCCACCCCGGTCAACCCGGTCCTCCGACAAGCCCGGCTCCGCAAGGAGCCGGGCTTTTTTTAGGGC
>VXPR01000158.1 GCA_009839405.1 Gammaproteobacteria bacterium | reverse complement strand
CGACTTCGCGGCCATGCAGGCGACCGCCGTGTCCATCTGCGGCGGCTCGGCCGCCATCGCCGCGTGCGGTGTGCTCGGTGGCGACCGGCGCAAGCTTTCCTACGTCACCTCCCTCGTGCTTGTGGTGGCGGTGCCGATGATGCTGGTGATGCCGTGGATCATCGACGCGCTCGACATGCCGGCCTTGGTGGGAGGCGCCTGGATCGGCGGCACCATCGACACCTCCGGCGCGGTGGTGGCGGCCGGCGAGATCGTTGGGGAATCCGCCATGAACGCGGCGGTGATCGTCAAGTTCTCGCAGAACGCCATGCTCGGCATCGCTGCGTTCGCGCTCTCGATCTGGTGGACGCTGAAGAGCGGCGAAGGCTCCGGCGAGAAGCCCTCCGCCCGAATCATTTGGGAGCGGTTCCCGAAGTTCGTCATCGGCTTCATGGCCGCGTCCGCCATCTTCTCGTTCTTGCTGAGCGCCGATTTCGTCGAGTCCACCGCCGAACTGACGAAGGGCCTTCGCACCTGGTGGTTCACGCTCGCCTTCGTCTGCATTGGCCTCGAAACCCGCTTCCGCGACTTGGTGCGGATGGACGGGGGCCGGCCCGCCGCCGCGTTCCTCGCCGCGCAAGGCGTCAACATCGCCTGGACGTTGCTCATCGCTTGGCTCCTCTTCGGCGGCGTGCTGTTCGCGGTGCCGTCGCTGTAGGATGCGTCGCGACTCAAAGCGCGGCACTAGACAATGGCGATCTCCTTTCGGGGCGTCTTCCCGATCCTCCCGACGCCCTTCCTTCCCGACGAATCCATTGATGTCACGAGTTGCGGCGCGATGGTGCGTCGGATGGTCGAGTTCGGCGTGGATGGCGTCACCATCTTGGGCGTGCTCGGCGAAGCCAATCGCCTCACGGACGGGGAGCGGTTTCAGGTAATCGAAGCGTGCGTGGAAGCCGCCGCTGGCCAGATCCCGGTGGTGGTGGGGGCGAGCCACGCCGGCACCAAGGCATCCTGCGAACTCGCCAAGGATGCGATAGTCAGAGGTGCCGACGCCGTGATGGTCACGCCTCACGCCGAGGCAGTGCCCTCGGACGACAAGGTGCTCGGGCACATCTGCACCATTGCCGACGCCACGGACGCGCCCATCGTCCTGCAAGACCACCCCGGCTCCACCGGCGTCCACATGCCGCTCGACCTCGTGCTGTCGTTGGTGGCACAAATCCCGACGATCGCCTGCATCAAGCAGGAAGCCTTGCCGTCACCACCCCGCGTGACGGCGCTGAAGGCTGCCCTCGACCGACCCGCACCCATCCTCACCGGCCTCGGCGCTCTCTACGGAGCCTTTGAACTCGCCGCCGGCGCCGATGGCTTCATGACCGGTTTCGCTTTCCCCGAAGTGCTCGCGGCAATGGTGAACGCGGATGGGGAAGGCGCCTTCAACATCCACCACGAGTATCTGCCCCTGATCGTCTTCGAGAACCAACCGGGCGTGGCCGTCCGCAAGGAGATCTTCCGCCGCCGCGGCTTGATCGCCCACAACACCGTCCGCGCACCGGGTGTGGGATTATCCAAAACAGCCGCCGAGCAACTCGAGCACCTGTTAACCCAAACCTTCGCCACCGCCGACATTCAACAGCGAATCACTCCGGGCACGGCGAATCGCTGACGGCCAAGGTGAGGCATGACGCACTTAGCGTCCTCACGGGGGCGTAGGGAAGGCAGAGTGCTTTCCCTCCAAGTTCAAACCGCAAGCGGGTCCTTCATCACTCTTCTTGGGTCGAACGCATCGCGCACCGCTTCGCCGACGAAGATGAGGAGCGTCAGCAGGATGGCCATGGTGAAAAAGCCCGTGAGGCCGAGCCAGGGCGCGTGCAGGTTGTTCTTGCCTTGGGTTAGGAGTTCGCCGAGGGAAGGGGAGCCAGCCGGAAGGCCGAAGCCGAGGAAGTCCAGGGCCGTCAAGGTGGTTACCGCGCCGCTCAAGAGGAACGGCAGGTAGGTGAGCGTTGCCACCATCGCGTTCGGCAGCACGTGGCGGCGCATGATGGTGAAGTTGGAGACGCCGAGCGACCTTGCCGCCCGCACGTAGTCGAAGTTGCGGGCGCGCAGGAACTCGGCGCGCACCACCGAGACCAGCGCCATCCAACTGAAGCAGGCGAGGATGGCGAGGAGCCAGAACACGTTTGGCTCGATCACGCTGGTGAGGATGATGAGGATGAGCAGGATCGGCAGGCCCGCCCAGATTTCGACGATGCGCTGGCCCACGAGGTCCACCTTGCCGCCGAAGTAGCCCTGCAAGGCACCCACCGAGACGCCGATCACCGAGCTGATGGCGGTGAGGGTGAGGCCGAACAGCACCGAAAGGCGGAAGCCGTAGATGAGCCGGGCAAGGGTGTCCTTGGCGCCGTCGTCGGTGCCGAGCCAGTGTCTCGCGGAAGGGGCGGCGGGGGCGGCGGTTTCGATGTAGAGGTCGATGGTGTCGTAGGCATAGGGGATCGGGGGATGCACTGCCCAGCCGCCGCCTTCCTCGATGAGGTCCTTGACGTAGGGGTCGGAATAGTCGGCCTCGATGGGCAGTTCGCCGCCGAGGTCCGTCTCGGTGACGAGCTCGAAGATGGGGAAGTGCAGCTCATCGTTCAGGTAGAGCACGATGGGCTTGTCGTTGGCGATGAACTCGGCGAAGAGGGAGAGCCCGAAGAGCGCCAGGAACACCCACATGGAGTAGTAGCCGCGACGGTTGGCGCGGAAGTTGGCGAGGCGGCGCTGGGTGAGCGGCGTCAGCGTCATCGTCTTGTTCCTTCCTCGCTTCCTACCTGGTGTCGAAGTCGATGCGCGGATCGACCAGCACGTAGGTGAGATCGCTGATCAGGTGCATCACGAGGCCGACCAGCGTGAATACGAACACCGTGCCGAACAGGATCGGGTAGTCGCGCTTGACGATGGCCTCGAACGAGAGCAGGCCAATGCCGTCGAGCGAGAAGATCACCTCGATCAGCACCGAGCCCGTGAACAGGATGCCCACGAACGCCGTCGGGAAGCCGGCGATGACGATCAGCATCGCGTTGCGGAACACGTGCCCGTAGAGCACGCGCTTCTCGGTGAGGCCTTTGGCGCGGGCGGTGAGCACGAACTGCTTGCTGATCTCCTCGAGGAAGGAGTTCTTGGTGAGCATCGTCAGCGTCGCGAAGCCGCCGATGGTGAGGGAGATGATGGGCAGCGCCAGGTGCCAAAAGTAGTCCGTGACCTGGCCATACCACGGCAGTTCGTCCCAGTTCTCGCTTGTCAGCCCGCGGAGCGGGAAGATGTCGAAGTAGTTGCCGCCGGCGAACACCACGATCAGCATGATGGCGAAGATGAAGCCCGGAATGGCGTAGCCGACGAAGATGACGGTGCTGGTCCAGACGTCGAACTTCTGCCCGTCGCGCACCGCCTTGGCGACGCCTAACGGCACCGAGATGCCGTAGATCAGGAGCAGCGACCAGAGCCCCAGCGAGATGGACACCGGCAACCGCTCGATCACCAACTCCACCACCGGTCGATCTTGGAAGTAGCTCTCGCCGAAGTCGAACTGCAGGTAGTTCACCACCATCGTGAAGAAGCGCACATGCACCGGCTTGTCGAAGCCGAACTGCCGTTCGAGGTCGGCAATGAGCTCTGGGTCGAGGCCATAGGTGGCGGGATTCTGGCCGCTCGCCGCCATCTCCATCGCCTGCGAACTCATTCCGGCATCGCCGCCGCCCGAGATGTTGGAGGTGGTGGACATCTGCCCCATCGTCGCCTTGGCGATGATCTGCTCGATGGGGCCACCGGGCGCAAACTGCACGATGATGAAATTGATGAGGATGATGCCGAGCAGGGTCGGCACGATCAGCAACAGGCGGCGCAGGATGTAGCGACCCATGTTCGTTGTCCCCCGATGCCCCTCGTCACCCGCCGCGCGTTCCCCGATGCGCGTGCGCCAAGCCTACACTAGCGCAGCGATGCGGCGCGCTAGGTGGCTGCGCTGTAGAAAACGGCGCTTGCGCCGGAGTTGAGAGACCATCCCCGCTGCGAGGAGCCCCCACCTGCGAGAAGCCCCCCCTCCGAAAAGCGAGGCGCTTTTCGACTCCCCCGCAAGGGGGGAGTGACAGGACAGTGCGCGCCACCGCCGTCGTTGGGGATG
>VXPR01000581.1 GCA_009839405.1 Gammaproteobacteria bacterium | reverse complement strand
CTTGGGGGGGCCGGTCGGGGGCCCCCGGGGGGTCTGGGTTGGGCCGGGCCCGGGGGCGCCGGGCGGGGGGCCTTTCCGGTGGCATGAACTCGGCACGGGACGGGACAAGCCCGTCCCCGACGACCTCGGACACGCAACCAGACTGTGAGCATAACCCCGCTCAAGTAATCGAGATTGAGCGCACAGCCTCAGGTCAATCGCACTCGTGTAGCAAGTCGTGATCGTCGAGCGACTGCGGCTGGCCAACGTTCGCAACATCGAGTCGGCGACGATTGAGCTTGGGCAAGGCGTCAATCTGCTCGTTGGCGCCAATGGAGCCGGCAAGACGGCGGTGCTTGAAGCCGTGCACCTGCTGCTGCGTCGTCGCTCTTTCCGAACCCCGCGCACTCGCGAGGTGATCCGCCGGGGCGCACCACACATGGGCGTGTCCTTGGAGGGAAAGGACTCGGCGCGTGGCGAACTCCGCGTCAGCACGATCCACGACGCGAGCGGCAAAGTGGAACTGCGTCGCAATGGCGAGCGCGTCCACCAAGCGTCTGCGGTGGCGGCGCTGCTGCCGGTGCAGCTCATGTTGCCGGATCTTCCTGACCTCGTCTTCGGTGGGCCTGCCGGGCGCCGGCAGTGGCTTGATTGGGGTGCGTTTCACGTGAAACAGTCCTACGCGGATGTCCAGCGGGACTACGGCCGAGCGCTTCGGCAGCGCAACGCGGCCTTGCGGGCGATGGCTGGCCAAGGCGCTGCGGACGCGGCGCTGGAGGCTTGGACAGACCAAGTTGCCGAGCTAGGCGAGGCGCTGAGCGAGGGGCGGCGCCAATACCTAGGGGAGGTGATTACCCCCGTGGAGGAGTGCCTTGAGCGCATTGCCCCGGAGCTCAAGGTTTCGTTCGCGCTGCAACAAGGCTGGAACGGTGAATCTTTGGCATCCGATTTGGCCGCTGGGTTGGCGCGCGATGTAAAATCAGGCGTTACGCGCGTCGGGCCACACCGCGCTGATGTTCAGGTTCAGTTTGAGGGGCAGGCGGCGTCGGCCGTGCTCTCCCGAGGCCAAGGCAAGGTGCTTGCCAGTGCTCTGCGGATTGGCCAGGCGCTGGACTTGGGGCGAAGGGACGGTGCGGCGCGTGGAACAGGAGACGGAGTGGCGCAACCGACGCCGGCGGGCCGGCAGACGCTGTTCCTTGTGGACGACATGGGGGCGGAACTCGACGAGGTGCATGGCGAGCGGTTCTTCGAACTGCTGAGCGACATCGGCTGCCAGATCCTCGCCACGACGGTGCGGCCGGACTCGTGGTTCGCGGGCGTCTCGCGCGGAGCAGCGGTGATGTTTCACGTGGAACAAGGGCGCATCACCAAGGCGGAATGAACGGCGACTCCGAAGACCTGAATCGAGAAGACTTCCCGGCGTGTGGGCGATGGTTGTCGTCGCCGATAGCGAACGAGACGAGGAGATGGCGCGAGTGAGCGACGAGACTGGGGCGGACACCTACGATTCCGGCAGCATCAAGGTGCTGAAGGGCCTGGACGCCGTGCGCAAGCGCCCCGGCATGTACATCGGCGACACCGATGACGGAACCGGCCTGCACCACATGGTGCAGGAGCTGGTGGACAACGCCATTGACGAGGCACTGGCGGGCTATTGCGACGACATCTCCGTGGTGATCCACCCAGGAGAATCCGTGACGGTGCGCGACAACGGCCGCGGCATTCCGGTCGACATCCACGAGGAGGAGGGCATCTCCGCCGCGGAAGTCATCATGACCACGCTGCACTCCGGCGGAAAGTTCGACAGCAACACGTACAAAGTGTCCGGTGGCCTGCATGGCGTTGGCGTTTCGGTGGTAAACGCGCTTTCGGAGACGTTTCGGCTTACCGTGCGCAGGGATGGGCGCGTGTTTCGTCAGGTCTATCACCACGGCGTGCCGGAGGAGGCGCTCCGCGAGGTGGGCACGACCGACGGCACCGGCACCGAGTGCTACTTCAAGCCTTCGCCGGGCACGTTCAACAACGTCGAGTTTCAGTACGACCTCTTGGTCAAGAAGCTGCGCGAGCTGGCGTTCCTGAACGCCGGTGTGTCCATTGAACTCGTGGACGAGCGCACCGGCCGTCGAGACGCCTTCCACTACGACGGCGGCCTCAACGCATTCGTCGAATACCTGAACCGCAACAAGACAACCCTGAACGAGGTCTTCCACTTCTTGAGCGAGCGGGATGACGGCCTCGCCATCGAAGTTTCGATGCAGTGGAACGACGGCTTCCAGGAGCAGGTCTTTCCGTACACCAACAACATTCCGCAGTCGGACGGCGGCACGCACCTGGCCGGCTTTCGCGCCGCGCTCACGCGCACGCTCAACAACTACATCGAGCGAGAGGGCATCGCCAAGAAGGACCAGGTGTCCACCACCGGCGACGACGCCCGCGAAGGGCTCACGGCGGTGGTTTCGGTGAAAGTGCCGGAGCCCAAGTTCTCCTCCCAGACCAAGGACAAGCTCGTCTCCAGCGAGGTGAAACCGGCGGTGGAGCAGGACTTGGGGCGCTTCTTCATGGAATACCTCGACGAGCATCCGCAGGATGCACGGGGCATTGCAACGAAGATGATCGACGCGGCGCGGGCGCGGGAAGCCGCCCGCAAGGCGCGGGAGATGACGCGCCGCAAGGGCGCGCTGGACATCGCCGGCCTGCCGGGCAAGCTTGCCGACTGTCAGGAGAAGGACCCGGCGCTGTCGGAACTCTTCCTCGTCGAGGGCGACTCCGCCGGCGGCTCTGCCAAGCAGGGCCGCGACCGTCGCACTCAGGCCATCCTTCCGCTGCGCGGCAAGATCCTCAACGTCGAGAAGGCGCGTTTTGACAAGATGCTCTCCTCGCGAGAGGTAGGCACGCTGGTGACCGCCCTTGGTTGCGGCATCGGCCGCAGCGAGTTCGACATCTCGCGGTTGCGCTACCACCGGGTCATCATCATGACGGACGCGGATGTGGACGGCTCGCACATTCGCACGTTGCTCTTGACGTTCTTCTTCCGCCACATGGCCGCGCTCATCGAGGCTGGCCACGTGTACATCGCCCGGCCGCCGCTATACAAGGTGAAGAAGGGGCGTCAGGAGCGCTACATCAAGGACGACGAGGAACTCGATGGCTATTTCCTCCAATCCGCGCTCGACGGTTCGGGCCTGCATATCCATCCTGAGGCGCCGGCCATCGACGGCGAGTCGCTCGAACGCCTGGCGATTGAGTATCGAAGCCTGCTCGCACGCCTTAAGGGCCTTGGGCGGGTTTATCCGTTCACCGTCACCGAGAAGCTCACCGATATGCCGGAGGTGACCCGAGAGAACCTGGCGGATCGCGGCTTCATGGAACGATGGACCGAGGAGCTCGCGGGCCTGCTTGCCGGCGAGGGCGATTGCGAGGGAGAGGTCGCGGAGGACGCGGAGAACGGCATCTTCTGTCCCACCGTGACCCTCACCTCCCACGGCGCGGCGGAGCAGGCGCGGCTCGACTACGATTTCTTCGACTCGCCGGACTACGAAGCGATTCGACGCGTTGCCAGCGAAATCCGCGACCTCCTCGATGAAGGTGCCTACGTGCAACGCGGCGAGCGCCAGCAGCCGGTGTCGTCGTTTCCACAGGCGCTCGACTGGATGCTGGACGAGGCCCGTCGCGGCGTGGACATGCAGCGCTACAAGGGTTTGGGCGAAATGGACCCGGAACAGCTCTGGGAAACCACCATGGACCCGGAAGTCCGCCGCATGGTCGTGGTGACGGTGGACGACGCCATCGCCGCGGATCAGATGTTCAACACGCTGATGGGCGACCAGGTAGAACCCCGACGCGAGTTCATCGAAGCCAATGCACTGTCGGTGGTGAATCTGGATATTTAGGGTTCGGACTTCGCATACCGAGCCCTCGCCCCAAAAGGCGCTGGCGGCGAGCACTTTCCGTCACTCCCCCCTCGCGGGGGAGTCGAAAGGCGTCCTCGCCTTTCGGAGGGGGGGCTTCGTGGGGGCCGACAGGATCCGCCGGGTCTTGCCTGTGGCTTGTGCCCGGCCATTTAGTGGAAGTGACGCCGGCGGGGCTCTGTTCTGAGTTTTGGGGAGGGTTCGGGTTTGCCCCCCCTCCGAGAAATCGAGGACGATTTCTCGACTCCCCCGCGAGGGGGGAGT
>VXPR01000271.1 GCA_009839405.1 Gammaproteobacteria bacterium | reverse complement strand
CCGAGTGTCAGTCGCGCTAGCGCGCTCTGAAGGGCGCGTCGGCAGTTCGCTGGCGCGAACTGCTGGCCTTCGTGCTCGCATTCGCTCGCAGCTACGGCTAATCCGGCAGGCCCAGCACCCGCTTCGCAATGATGTTCAGTTGCACTTCGTTGCTGCCACCGGCGATGGAGCCGGCCTTGCCGGCGAGCCATTGGCGGGTGGTTTCCTGTTCATCCCCCGTGATGTGTTCGCCTTCCCAGCCGATGCCTTGGGTGCCCATCATCGACACCTGCATCTCGGCGCGTTCCTTGCGCAGGTTCGCGCCGTAGTACTTGAAGATCGACGTGGCCGGGCCCGGGGTGTTGCCTTGCGACTCCTCCACCGTGCGGCGCTGGGTGAGGCGGAAGGCGGCGGCGTCGATGTTGTGACGGGCAAGGTCTTCGCGCAGGTTCGGATCGCTGATGCGGCCGTCGTCGTGGCCCACGTAGTCGCGCGCAAGCTCGTGCAGTTCCGGGCCGGACTCGCGGTTGTCGCCGGAGGCGAGCGAGCCGATGCCGGAGCGCTCGTGCTGCAGCAGGCGCTTGGCCACGGTCCAGCCTCGGTTTAGGCCACCGACGAGGTCGTCCTTCTGGGCGATGGCGTCGTCGAAGAAGGTCTCGTTGAAGGGCGATGCGCCGGAGATGAGGCGAATCGGCTTCACCGTCACCCCGGGCTGGTGCATGGAGAAGAGCAGGAAGCTGATGCCCTCGTGTTTCGGCACGTCGGGGTCGGTGCGCACGAGGCAGAATATCCAGTCGGCGAACTGCGCGCCGGAAGTCCAGATCTTCTGGCCGTTGATGACGAAGTGGTCGCCAGCGTCCTCGGCGCGGGTGCGCAGGCTCGCGAGGTCTGAACCCGACGAGGGTTCAGAATAGCCCTGGCACCACCACACCTCGCCGCGGGCGATGCGCGGCAGGTGACGCGCCTTCTGTTCCGGCGTGCCGTATTCGAGCAGGGTCGGGCCGATCATGATGGTGCCCATGCCAGATACCGGCGAGCGAACCTCGAGAGCGCGCATCTCCTGCAGTAGGGTGACGTATTCCTCCTTGCCGAGTTCGGCGCCGCCGTACTCCTTCGGCCAGGTCGGCACGGTGAAGCCGCGATCGGCGCAGCGGTCGATCCAGAGCTTCTGATCATCCGTCATCGGCGCGATGGTGCCGCCGCCGGGCACCACGCCAGGCCCGCGGCAGCTTTCCGGACAGTTCTCGTCAAGCCACTCGCGCACTTCGCTACGAAACGACATGCCGCAATCCCCCTTGCTCAATCCGGTGTTCTCAAGTGCCTACAGTTTGTCGGCTTGCCCCGTGCACGGCAAGTGCTGCGCGCCCTTGCGGGCGCGTTGGCAGTTGCTCCGCAACTGCTTTGCGCCGGGCGGCGAACTCTGGCCTGTCCGAGTCTCAAACAGCTTGTCGGCTTGCCCCGTGCACGGCACGTGCCTGCGCGCCCTTGCGGGCGCGTTGGCAGTTGCTTCGCAACTGCTTTGCGCCGGGCGGCAAATTTTGGCCTGTCCGAGTCTTGCGGCGGTGTGTCCGAGTCTTGCGGCGGTGGGATGGGTGACCTTGGGGGGATTTCGCGCCACAATGGCGCGGTGCCCAAGGTGACGAGGAGGGGCTGCCATGGATTACGAGATCATCTCGGCGGATTGTCACATCGACCTGCCGTGGTTGCCGCCGGATCTGTTCACGGGCGAGGCGCGCGCGCACCTGAAGGAGCGCATGCCCTACGTTGCCGAGACGGAGAAGGGGCCCTATTGGGTCAGCCGTGGCGGCGGGCGGTTTGGGCTGCAGAACGGCATGGGGTCAGCCGGGCGCGTATATGTGCCGGGGCAGATTCACCGCTCGGATCGCATGGCGGAAACGGGACTGTATGCCGACGGGGCAAAGGGCATCCGGCGGCTCACCGAACCGGACCTGCGGCTTCAGGACCAAGACCGCGATGGCGTGCAGGGCGAGGTGCTCTACGGCATTCTCGGCGCCGCCATGCGGCTCGGCGACGACGAAGCCGCCGACGAGATGATGCGCATCTACAACGAGTGGCTGGCCGGCTTCTGCGCGACGCATCCGGACCGCTATGCCGGTCTCGCAACCATTCCGAGCCACGACGTGGACGCAGCCGTGCAGGAGGTGACGCGGGTGGCGGCGCGCGGCGCGCTGCGCGGCATCGAGGTCGCCAACACGCACGAGATGGCGCCGCTGTTCGATCCATCTTGGGAGCCGCTCTGGGCGGCGGCGGAGGAAGCGGGGCTGCCGGTTCACTACCACACCATTGGCCCGCGCATGGACTACGACTACAACACCATGGCGCCCCTGCAGCGCCGGCAAGCGTTCGCCGTCCACATCACGAGCTTCCAGCTCGCCATGTCGAAGATCATCATGGAGACCATCTACGGCGGCGTGCTCGAAGCCCATCCCGGGATGAAGCTGGTGATCGGCGAAAGCGGAATCGGCTGGATTCCCTACATCCTCGAGCACATGGATCTCGAATGGGAAGACCAGTTCGCAGACCTCACCCTCACCATGAAGCCGTCCGAGTACTGGAAGCGGCAGTGCTATGCCACCTACCAGAGCGATCCGATTGGCATTCGCCTGCTCGACATCCTTGGCGAGGACAACGTGATGTGGGGCAGCGACTTTCCGCATCCCGACGGGGTCTGGCCAGATTCCAAGGAGTTCATCGCCAGAGAACTTGGGGATGTGGACGAGGGCGTGCGGCGCAAGATCATCTGCGAAAACGCAGGGCGGCTTTACGGGTTCATCGATTGACCGTGCGATGATCGTTGGGGACGGGACCGGCCCGTCCCCAACGGAAGGGCGATCAACGCCGCCCTGCGGGGACCAGCTCCGTGAGGATGCCGCCGGCGGATTTGGGATGGAAGAAGGCTGCCGAGACGCTGTTCGGGTCCGCCACCCCAAGGTCGATTTGGCGTAGCCCCTGAGCGCGCAGGCGCGCGGATTCGGCGGCAACGTCGTCGCAGCCGAAGCCCCAATGGTGCAGGCCCGGGCCGAAGCGCTGCAGGTATTTCCAGGTGCCAGCTTCCTTTACCGCCGGAATCAGCACCTCGATGCGGGTTTGGCCCTCGCCCACCTGGAACATGTAGTTGTGGGTTCCTTCTGGCGCGAAGTAAGCGCCGTCGGGGAGCGGCGTCGCACCCTCGTCCAAGGGGAATCCGAGGCGCGAGTCGAGCGTCTCCAACGCCTCCTCAATGGTGTGTGCGACGACACCGATGTGGTCGAGCATGACGATCATGGTGAATCCTCCTTCAGTTCAACGTATGCGGCCCAGCTCGAACAGCACCCGCCGGCAATGACCAAGCAAAGCAGCCCCTGCCGTGCGAGGGCCCTTCTGGGGGGAGGGCGTCTCGCCCTCCAAGCGCGCCGAAGGCGCGCACGCAGCGGAGCCGGCCAGCGCCACCACACGCCGCGTCCCACCCAACGCCAACAAGGCGCCAGCCTCGGACAAACCCACCGACAAGCCAGCCTCCAATCCACGAACGCCGGTCATCCCACACGCCCTTGCGAGCGTAGAGGGCAAGATGCCCTCCCCCAGAGCCCACCGCAAGGGCCAAGGGCGCACTAGGCGTTCCACGGTGCCACCAGAACCTTGCCTTGCTGGTTCGGCGTCGCCAGCGTCTCGAAGGCTTCGCCAACGCCATCGAGGCCCACCGTGTGGGTGATGATGGGTTCAACGGGCAGCACGCCGTCGGCGATGAGGCGCAGGGTTTCGGCGAATTCTGCTGCCGTGTACCCGAGCACGTATTGCACGTTGAGTTCCTTGTTGATGGCGATCAAGGGGCGGGCGTGGTCGGTTTGCAGGCAGACGCCGACGATGACCAGGCGCGAGTGCCGAGGTGCGCCCAGGAACATCTGATCGATCACGCCGGGGACGCCGACGCATTCGAACGCCACGATCGGTTCGCGCTTGGCGATTTCCGGCAGTTGCCACGGTGAGCGCTCGGCCGGGTCCACCACCGTGTCGGCACCGAGCTTCTCGGCCAAGCGGCGTCGTTCCGGCGAGTATTCCGCGACCAGAATCGCGCCCGGCTCTTTCGCGTTCGCATCTGCCCGGCGTGCCTTGAGCGCCGCCACCACGGCGAGCCCCACCGGCCCGGCACCTGTCGCGTATACAAATCTGACGCTGCCGCCGATC
>VXPR01000184.1 GCA_009839405.1 Gammaproteobacteria bacterium | reverse complement strand
TCACAGCGTCGTCCGGGGCGATGTTTGCGCCCGCCGGATGTTCCACGCAGTCGATCTCGAGGCGTACATCCTGGCTCGGGGAGACGAAGCGCAAGCCGTCCTTGGCGATGGCGGCGAAGTGCGCGCCGCGGGCGATTAGGGTGACATCGAAGCCGGCCTGATGCAGCCGGGCGCCGATGGTGCCGCCGATGCCGCCGGCGCCGTAGATTACAAACCGCATGGATCGCTTCCCTTCACGAGTTCAACTGGCCGCGGCGGCGCGCATCTCCTCCACGGTTCGGGTCTTCAGCCGCACGGCGCCGTTGCCTTGGCTTCGTGCCAGGCTCGGTGACGCTGCCAGGCGCCGCCTTGCCGCGTCGATTTCGCCAGCGTATTGCGGCAGCCACTCCGCCTGCGCCACCAGCATCTCGTCCACCATCTGCCACACCTCGGGCGGGTTGCACACGGCGCCCACGAGCGGGTCGAGCAGGACGGCTTGCTTGAGCAGCTCGACGTCTGCCGTCATGGCCGCTCGGGTGGCCATGCGCTGCACCTGAATCGAGTTGCTGCAGATGGCTGCAAGCCCGAGCGGCAGGTCGCCCACGAGCGGGATGGAAAGGCCGTTGCGGTCCACATAGCCCGGCACTTCGACGATGGCATCCGCCGGCAGGTTGGGAATGACGCCATCGTTGCGGACGTTGAAGTGACCGCGATACGTGCGCCCGGTCTCCATCGCCTCGATGATCCACGAACCGTGCTCGTCGCTGCGCCCCATGGAGTCGAACTTGGCTGGCTCCGCTTCGAGCCATTTGGGAAAGTCCGTCTCGAACCAGTTGCGGTTTTCCGTGCAGACGCGCAGGTAGCCCCCGGTCTCGCCGAGGATCCAGGCATCGGTGGAGATCCACTGCGGGATCTCGTCGGGCCGCTTGCGATACCACGGCAGGTATTCGGAAAGGTGCCCGTTGGACTCGGTGCTGAAGTAGCCAAAGCGGCGGATGATGTCCATGCGCACCTTCTCGCGCCGGGCTATCTCCTCGTCCGCCTCGAACAGGGGCAAGAGGTCACGCGCCCAGTCTCGACCCTCGAACAGCACCTTGAAATACCACGTCTGGTGGTTGATGCCGGCAGCGACGATGTCCACATCTGCCTCACCCGGCGGTAGCCAGCATCGCCCGGCGACTTGCCGCCGTTCACATGCCGCTCGAACAGCCGCGCGAGCAGGTGATGGCCGCCCTGCACGCCGTGGCAGAGGCCAATCGTCTGCACCGGGGAAGCATCGAGCGCAGCCCATGTGTTCATGGCCATGGGGTTCGCGTAGTTGAGGAGCGTCGTCGTCGCGCCGGCGTAGCGCTCGATTTGGTCCACCAGCTCGACGATCATTGGCACGGTGCGCTGGCCATACATCAGCCCGCCAGCGCAGATCGTGTCACCCACGCATTGGTCTATGCCGTACTTGAGCGGAATCTCCACGTCGGTACGAAAGCCTTCGAGCCCGCCGACCCGTGCGGTATTGATGACATAGTCCGCGCCTTCGAGCGCAGCTTCCCGCTCCACGGTGGCGTCGATGGTTGCGCCAACGCCATTGGCCTCGATCTCGCGCCGACTGAGGCGCGCAACCATGTCGAGATTGCGCTCGCTGATGTCCTGGAACGCGAACCGCGTGTCGGCCAGCTCCGGCACACTGAGAATGTCCCGCACCAGCCGCCGGGTAAACCCGATGCTGCCGGCGCCAACGATGGCGATCTTGATGGTCATGGCTTGCTCCCGGCACAAGTGAGGTCAGCGATGGGGAAAGGGTCTCGGTAGCCGCCGCTTTTCATGCGTTGGTAGCGCCATTCCCAGGGGGATTCGCGCAGGCGGTTCGGGCCGTTGCGGATGTCGAAGGGGATGGCGGCGGCCTTGGGGAAGTGGCTGAAGATGAGCAGGCGTCGGGGTTCGCTGGTGGGGTTGGGGTCAGAGGTGTGGATTAGGCGGCTGTGGAAGAACACGAGGGAACCGGCGGGGGCGACCACGGGCATGGCTTCGGCGCGGTTGACGGTGCCCTCGGGGACTTCAAGGCCGTTGCGTACGCGCAGGTGTTCCACGTGGCGAGTGTGGGTGCCGGGGAACACTAGCATCGGACCGTTGTCGGCTCGGCAGTCGTCTATGGCAAGCGCGGTGGAAATCACCTCTGGCGGATAGTCGTTGTATTTGTAGTAGGCGTAGTCGTTGTGGACAGGAAAGCGGTCGTCGTCGGCCGGAGTCTGGAACAGGCTCATTTCCGGTGCGGAGGCGACGGCGTCGGGGAGGGGCTGCTTGTAATTCAGCTTCTCTTCGAACAGCACCGGTTCGTCCTCCATGAGCTCCGCCAACGGGCCTAGCAGGCGATCGTCGCTCGCGAACTCGGCAAAGGCCGGCGCGAGGTCCAGGACGGGCTGAATCTTGCGCACGACGATCCCGCCGCTCTTGCGCCGACGGACGTCGAGGCGGCGGCTTTGGCGCTCGTTGGCGATGGAGGAGCCCAGGATCAGCTGCAGGATGAAGTCCGCATCCTCACGCATGCGCGCGACTTCGTCGGGGCTGAAGGCGGCCGGCAAGATGCAGTAGCCGTCGCGGCTGAAGTCCGAAGCAGGGTCCATATGCCGCCTATCATAGCGCCCACGCCTTCGTTGGAACCTCCGGACGATGCCTCAATGTGGACTGCGCGCCTCGCGGGGAAGGCATCCTGCCTGCGCACACGCGCCGCCGGCGCGTCAACTTCCGCTGAGCTGCCCGGCTGTCATCCGATCGATTGCCGCACGATGCCTGTTCGCCTCTTTCTTGGGGCTTACGGCGCTCGCGGCCGCGGCCGACTCCCGCCCGCGTACGCTGTTGATCCTGCACACCAACGACATTCACGGGCACGTCGAGAATGCGGCCCGGTTCGCGGCCCACTTCCGCGAGCGCAAGGCCACGCGGAATGACGTGTTGATCGTCGATGCCGGCGATGCCATCACCGGCACGCCGCTGTCGTCGATGTTCGAGGGCCTGCCCATCTTCGAGATCACTTCGGCCATGGGCTACGACGTCGCCGCGCTCGGCAACCATGAGTTCGATCACGGCTGGCGTCGCATCGCGGCGTTTCGCGAGGCGGCGAGCCATCCGCTGCTCGCCGCCAACGTGCGGGCGCCGGACGGCGAGCTGATCGCGGACGCGGCGTGGACGGTACGCCGTGTCAACGGCGTCGATGTGGGCCTGATCGGCGTGCTTACGGAAGACACTGCGCGGATGATCATTCGGGAGGGCAACGAGGGGGTGTCCTTCGAGCCGGCACGGGAGGCACTCAGCCGTTTGGTGCCCGAAGTGCGGGCGCAGGCGGACATCGTGGTGGTGCTGTCGCACATCGGCCACGAGGAGGAGCTCGCGCTCGCCGAAGAGATCGAGGGCATCGACGTCATCATCGGCGGGCATTCGCACACATTGCTGGAGGAGCCGGCGTGGGCCGGCAGGACCATCGTCACGCAAGCGCATCACAGCCTCAAGCAGCTCGGCTGGCTCTTTCTGCGTGTGGACACCGAATCGGATCGCATGTTCTTCATCGACGGCGGTTTCACCCCGGCGTCGGAACAGCCGCCGCCGGACGCCGAAGTGCAGGCGTTGGTGGAACGACACCAAGCGCGGCTCGGCAGGTCGATGGAGCGTGTGCTCGGCGTTGCCGAGCGCCACTATGGGCGCGAGCAACTCAGGCGCTGGGTGAAGGCGACGCTGGCGCGCCGGGCCGGCGTGCCGCTCGCCTTCTACAACCGCGGCGGCATCCGCTCGGACATTCCGGCCGGCGAGGTCACCGTGCGGCAGCTGTGGGAAGTGGAGCCTTTCGGCCGCAACCTCGTGACGATGCAGCTAACCGGTGCGCAACTCAGAGAACTGCTCGAGCGCGAAGAAGACCCCATCCCGGAAGGGCTGGCGATGGATACGACCTATCCGGTCGCCACCGACGCCTTCCTCGCCGGTCGCACCGTAGCGCCGGAGCTTGTTCGCGACTTTGGCGTGAAGGTGCGCGATGTGCTCATCGAGGCAATGGAGCACACCGGGCTACCAAGCGACTTGTGAAGAGGCGGCGCGCTCTACATGCGCGCCAACGGGGCCCGTGCCGGTTTCAGCCAAGCGTGTCAATTCATTCCCCTAGGGAACCGGCTTGTCCCGTCCCCGCGCGCCCGGGCTGGCGCGTTG
>VXPR01000562.1 GCA_009839405.1 Gammaproteobacteria bacterium | reverse complement strand
GTCACGTCCGTTAGGAGGTACATGGCCTTCATGGCGATGGGCGGGCTCGATTCGCTCACGCGGGTGAGGCGCAGGGACTCGCCGCCGTCGGTGTGGGTGTAGCCGGGGAACTTCGGCGACGGGGGGCGGACGATGGCCTGGCTCATGCTGAAGAGGATGTTTGGGCCCATGATGTCGACGACGTAGTCGAACACCGGGGAGCTGTCCATCAGGTCGATGAAGGACTGATCGTAAGTGAGGAGTTCCCGGCGGTCCATGAAGCCGCTCGGGTCCTGGTCGGGCGTCTGCTCCATCCACGAGTAGTGGCCGATGGGCAGGTCTGGCTTGCGGTCCGGCTCGTAGCCGGGCAGCTTGCGCACGCGGTCCATCTCGTCTGAGTAATGCTGCACTTGGTCGGCGTCCAGCACGCCCTTGAGGTGCAGGTAGCCGTCCACCTGCCATTGCCGGCGCTGTTCGGCGGTCAGGGTCTGCATGGTCGTTTCCCTCCTCGTGGCTTGGCTTCCTTGGCCTCGATCAGATGCCGTACAGAGCCTTCACGTTGTCGTGGGTGATCTTGGTGCGGTCGGCTTGCGGCACGCCCTCGAAGATCTCGTCGATCACTTGGGTGGAGCAGGGCCAGGTGGAGTCGACATGCGGATAGTCCGAGCCCCACATCAGGTTGTCGACGCCAATGAGCTCGCGGGTGAGCACCGCCGGGCGGTCGTCCTCGATGGTGGCGTAGAACTGCCGTAGCCAGACGTCGTGCGGGCGCTCGCCGGTGTAGTCCGTGTTGCGGAAGCGGTGCTCGCGGAAGATGCCCTGGTCCACGCGGTCGAGCCAGTGGGCGATCCAACCGGCGTTGAACTCGCCCACGACCCATTTCATGGTGGGGTGGCGCTCGGCGGGGCCGCGGCACATGAGGTCCACCAAGGTGCGCTGAATGGTGGTGGCGGAAGCGGCGTAGTCGGCGGTTTCGTCGCGGCCGAGCTTGCTCGGGCGGTATTGCGGCGGCACATAGGCGTTGGTGCCGACGTGCATGGAGAGCGGGAAGTTGGCCTCGGCCGCGCGGGCCCAGAGCGGGTCGTAGATCTCGTCACGATAGGGCGCATCCACCGGTGCGGTACACGGGATGCAGCCGCCCTTGAAGCCCTTCTTGATTACGCGATCGAGTTCTGCCACCGCCGCGTCGGGGTCTTGCACCGGGATCGCAGCGAGGCCGAACAGGCGGCCATTGGAGGCATTGGCGTAGTCGTGCAGCCAGTCGTTGTAGTTCTTCTGGCAGGCGACAAGGAGCTCGGTGTTCTCAAAGCTGAAGAGGCCAAAGAAGCCCGGATAGAGGAACTCGGCGCTCACGCCGTCGTGGTCCTGATCGTCGGCGCGCATGGCACCGTCGCGGATGCCGGCGCGCAGGCCGTCGTAGCCCCTGGCGAGGATGCGCTTGGCCTCATCGTCGGTCATGTCGTCCACTTCCGGCTTGTGGCCGCGTCGACGCTGCACGGTGATGCCCTCGCGCAGGCGCATGCCGGCGAAGCCCATGCGCCGGCGAATGCCGCGGGCACCCTTGGAAGGAATCACGATGGCGTCGTGAACGGTGCCGGCGCCGGTGACCCTCGGCGCATCGTCGCCGAAGCGTTCGGCGAGGCCGATGAACACGTCCTCGGACTCCACCACATGCGAATCTGCGGAAATCGGCTTCATGCCCACACTCCCCTTTGTGCTGCATCCCGTGCCAACTGATAACTCTCGCGCAAATCGCGCCACGATGGAAGGGCACTGTACGCCTTGCGGTCGGTCGGTTTGCGCGATGCATGCGTTGACCGCGCTTGGGATAGGCTTGTTTGCCGTTGGCGATGATGCAAGTTGTGGGGGGCGAAGCGGAATGACGGGGATCGGGCGTGAGGCGCTGTTCGACGACGAGCGGATGTCGAGCTATCTGCGCGACGGCTACGTGGTGCTTGCGCCGGGTGAGTTGCCGGCGTCGTTTCACGAAGAGATGTTCGACGCCGCGTGTGCGGTTCACGATGATGCCCGGGCGATTGGCGGCGACTCGAACCACTTGCAGGTGATCGGCGACAACCTGCGCGCTCGCATTCCGGCACTGGACCGGTTGCTTGCGTGCGACACGGTGCAAGGCGCGCTCACGAGCGTGCTCGGCGAGGGTTTCGTGCTGCATCCGCACCACTTCGTGCATGAGGCGACGCCGAACGACCAGAGCTTCCATCAGGACGGCAACCTGCCGTGGAACGAGCGGGCGCACTACCGCACCCATCGGCCCAACTGGGCCATGCTGTTCTACTACCCGCAGCAGGTGACGGAGGAGAGCGGGCCGACCGAGGTACTGCCGGGCACGCAGTATTGGACCACCGATTTCGAGCTCGAGGATGGCACGTGGCATCGGGGGGATGCTGCGGACAAGACGCTTCGGCGTGAGGAACTGGCCAATGCCGATCTCGCTGCGCGGGATCGGCGGATTGGGGCGGTGGTGGACTTGCTCGGAGTGCCTGACCTCGAACGCCGGAGGCTGACCGTGGCGGCGGGCAGCCTCGTGCTGGCGAACTACGACCTTTTTCATCGCGGCACCCGCGCCTCGGCGGCGTCGCGCAGGTTCATGTACAAGTTCTACTACTTCCGCACCGAGGAGCCGCAACGGGCGTCTTGGCGGAATCGGTCCGCTTCGCCGATTGCGGCGGCGGCGAGCCCGGTGGATGGCGTTGTCGAATCCATCTGGCGGTGGCTGCGCGGTGGTGGGGACGAATGCCGGATTCGGGTGTCGTCCGAAGACCCCGTTAGCGGGGTTGAGAACGCGGCGGCCGACAACGAGCGCGTGCAGTTCGCCTATGAACTTGGATTGCAGGCGCGAGACGATCACTCGCTGTTGCCGGAGCTAGAGCGGCTCCTCACTACCGGGCCGGAGTCCGTGCGACGAGCGATGGGATATGCGCTTGGCGTGGCCGGCCCAGCCGCCGAGGGAGTCGTGCTTCGCGCCTTGAAGCACGACGATGCACGGCTTCGCAGGGTAGCGTGCCTCGCCGCGGCAGAAGGGCGCTTCGAATCCGAGGGCGTCCTGGCAAGACTGTTTCACTGCTTGGAGAGCGACCCAGACGACCTCGTGCGCTCGAACGCTGCCTATTCGCTTGGCAACATCGCGCGAGTCGTGCCGGAGCGGGTTCCGGCAGCGCGGCTTTTGGCGCGGCTGGAGCCTGGCGTGGAACCGGACAATTCCAACAATGGCGGCATGTCCCGTTCTACCGTGCGGGAAAGCATCGCCTACGCGCTTAACAATGTCCGTCTCGATGCGGCCGACCTGGATCGCTTGGCGGAGCTTGGCCTCGCCGACCACGATCGCTACGTTCGTGGCCTCGCCGTCACCGCCTTGGAGCGCCATGTGGACACATGTCCGGGCGATTGGGTGCAACGCTTTGTGATGCATTTGTCCGCGTCGCGGTTCAGCGAGCGCCCGCCGAGACCGGCCTTGGCGAGCGGGTGACTTGCTCACCAGCCTGCAGAACGCCCGCGTCAAGCACGTCGTGCGGCTGCGGCAGCGACGGGCGCGGGAACGGGAAGGGCGGTTCGTGGTGGAGGGCCGGCGCGAGCTCGAGCGGGCGTTCGATGCGGGCGCCGCCATTGAGGCGGTTTTCCATTGCGACGCATTGCACCGAGGTGCGCCCGACCGCGACCTGATTCGTCGTCTCGGCAGGGCGGACATAGAGCTTGTTGCCACGAGCGCTGAGGCGTTTCGGAAGATGTCCTATCGGCAGGGGCCGGACGGCGTACTCGGCGTCGCTCTATCGCCGCCGCTCGGTCTCGACCGTCTTGGGGACTCGAGCGACAGCCTTTGGCTCGTGGTGGAGGGAATCGAAAAGCCCGGCAATCTCGGCGCGATGTTGCGCTCCGCCGACGCTTCGGGCGCCGGCGTCATCGTCGCGGATCCGAAGACAGATGTGTTCAACCCCAACGTGATCCGCGCAAGCATCGGAACGCTGTTCACGGTTCCGCTGGCGGTGGCGAGGGGGGATGAAGTGCGACGTTGGCTGCAAACACGCGCTATCAGCCCCGTCACTGCCACTCCCGAAGCGAACGTGCCCTACACCGAAGCAGACTTGACGGGGGACATTGCATTCGTCATCGGCACCGAGCACACCGGCGTAAGCCCCGCTTGGCGCAGCGCCGGTTCGGCGTCCGTTTCCATCCCCATGTCAGGCG
>VXPR01000411.1 GCA_009839405.1 Gammaproteobacteria bacterium | reverse complement strand
GCTACGGCTACGGCAAGCTGCAGCCGTCGCCCGGCACCCTCGCCGCCGCCCATTGCCGGCAGTGGTGCTGGTTCGCGGAGGCGACCTTCGCGCGGCCGCTGGGCGAGATCGTCAACCACCGCCGTGTGGCACCGAACGGTGAACTCGTGGAATTCGTGATCGAGGACTGCAAGGCGAGAGCCCGCACCTGCATCGACGCCATCGAGGGTGTGGTTTCCACTTCGCCCTACCTCGTTGGCGGCACCTTCAGCCTCGCCGACATCATGAACGGGTACACGCTTATGCTGGCGGACAACTTCGGCGTGCTCACAGACGATCACCCGCACACGATGGAGTACTACCAGCGCTTGGGCGAGCGGCCTGCGTTTCAGGTGGCGCGAGAGGCCGGCTAAGGCGCAACACCAACGGGAGAGGCGATCGTGGGAAACGCAACACAGGAGGCCAGCCGCGATACCGAGCTGCTCGAAGAGCGCCAATACCTCTTCGACCTGAACGGCTTTCTCGTAATCGAAAACGTGCTGACAGAAAACGAAGTAGCCGAACTCAACGCCCTGATCGACGCTCAAGACCTGCCCCCGCCACCCGACAACTTCCCCCGCTTCGGCAGCGCCGCCGGTGCCATCCGCAAGAGCGGCCCCGGCTTCCTGCAGTGGGGCGAACCGTTCGCCCGCCTGATGGATCATCCGGCAGTCCTGCCCATTCTCCGCTTCCGCCTGGGCGAGTGCTTCCGCCTCGAACGCCTCTACGGCATGTACATGCGCCAAGGCTCCCCGGCCGGCCGCCTGCACGCCGACTACGGCGCCATCGCCCCCAATGCAACCTCCATCCCCGGCGAGTTCTACCCCTTCCGCGACAACCGCATGACCGCCGGCTTCATGGTGGCGGCATGGAACCTGCGCGACACGGGCCCTGACGTCGGCGGCTTCTGCTGCGTCCCCGGCAGCCACAAGAGCGCCTTCCGAATGCCGGAACGCCTCCGCAAGGGCCACCAAGACAGCGACTGCGTGCAAATCGTCAAGGCCCCCGCCGGCAGCCTCACCGTCTTCACCGAATCCCTAACCCACGGCACTGCCCGCTGGGACGCCGACTACGAACGCCGCACCCTGCTCTACAAATACTGCGTCTCCAACATGAGCTGGGGCGCCACCCGCGTAACGGCACCCGAAGGCATCGACCTCACGCCCCGCCAACAGCAACTCCTCGCCGGCCCGGCGGATCCGTTGACCCACTTTCCCTCGTTGTTCTCTGACGAACTCGAGGTGGCTGGTTGAAGAGGACTTCCGAGCCGGCAGTCACGAACACCCAATCTCCAACGGGCCTGCTTGGGCTCGCTGCAGCTGGGCTGGCACTTTCGGCGCTTTTCGCCGGCTGCACGACGGCACCCTCTTCGCCCCAGCCGGCCTCCTCTGTTTCTCCGGTAAGCGCCGCCGTCGCGCCTGATGCTGTACCGTCCACAACTACCGAAAGCACAACGCCGAAGACCGCGGGCATTTCGTCCGAGTCGCCGGAGGAATCGGGTGGGAGCGAGGTGGCGGGCGCCGACCACGCGCCGTCCGAGGAACTCACGGTGGTCGGAAAGCGCATCCGACGTTGGCTGCCGATCGTCGGTGCAGACTGGCCCGATCGCGACTGTCGCCTGTCCATACGGAA
Organism: Gammaproteobacteria bacterium; assembly: GCA_009839405.1. Classification (GTDB taxonomy): domain Bacteria; phylum Pseudomonadota; class Gammaproteobacteria; order Pseudomonadales; family Azotimanducaceae; genus VXYL01. Next base: position 2,551 of record VXPR01000411.1, on the reverse strand, counting down.
TGTGGGTCGTGGAAACCTGCGTGCCATCTTCATTGCAGACGTTGGCCGAAGTGGCCGGGCTTGGCGCCACGTTGCCCGCTTGGTGGCCGCCGGCGGCGTGCGGGCAACCCTCGTGACTCTGCCGGGCAGCGATGGCAACCGGCCATGCACGTGGTCCGGTGCAGTGGTGGCGCGGGCCTCGGAACTTGTGGCGGAGTTGGTCGGGGATGGGGATGGTCCCGTATCGCTGGTCGGCGACACGCTTGCCGCGCATGTCGCCCTTGAGGTAGCGGCGCAAGGCGAACTAGGGGCGCTACACAACCTAGTGCTCTACGACTTGGTACCCTATCCGTGGCCGTTGCAGAGCTTCGTTTTCAAGGCGTATCGGCGCACGCACCCGCCGGGGTTGTTCGCCAATCAGTCCCGCCTTGCCCCGCCTGGCTATCTGTCTTTGGCATACAACATCACCTTCCCCGAGAGCGACTATCCGGACAAGGAGGCTCGTGCCGAACTCTTGCGCGTGTTCCGCCGCTCTGATCCCGTGTCCGTTGCGTACGAGTTCTATAGCCTCGCGGGTCCAAACGGGGACTTGCGGCCGCGGATGGCGGGCATCGACCTGCCCATGTTGGCGATTTGGCCACATGGTCCAACTGGCAGCGAGCGCAGGAACAGCGATGAGGTCGCAGCGCAGTACGCTGATCTTCAAGACGTAAACCTGCATGTGGTGAAGGGCCATGGTGCAGGTGCAATGCTCGAGGCACCCGACAGTATTGCGGGCCCCATCCTGTCATTCTGGGAGAGGGTCGAGTTCCTTCGCTGAGGGCTTGTGTGCGAATCGCGAGCTCGATCAAGGGGATTGTCCGCTTCGTCGGCAGGTTGGGCACGTTGGCCAGCAGCGGTCAGGCAAACAGTTCTCGTTGTCCCTCGGCTGCCGGTGCTGTGACCGAGTCGTTGCCTTTCCAAGGCAGCGCGCCTCTTTCCCGCAGGGCTTCGAGGCCAGGGGATGGGGCTCCGTCGGAGCGTGTGTAAACGGGCGTTCCGTACTTTGACAGTTGCTCTACGGCGCCGGCCCAGGTGCCGCCCTCGTCTATCGCTGTGTCCATGACGAGGCCGGCGTCGGCCATTGCGTAGATCAGCTTGTTGCGATGCATGGCGTGGCCGACGTGGAAGCGGGCCAGCGGATCGAACGGCGAGACGAGCAGTAGTCGCTGTTCCAGGATGAGGTTGCGGTGCGTTCGATTCATGCTCGTCCGCTCCAAGTCGCCAGCCAATACGCCGACAGCGGTGCCGCCAGCGTTGGTTGCGCCGTTCATCGCGGCGCGGTCCACTCCCCGCGCACCGCCGGAGACTACGACCTTGCCATTGAGCGCCGCATCGGCGGCGACTTCGCTCGTGTAGGCCAAGACTTCCTCGCTTGCGTTGCGCGAGCCGACAATGGCCAACGCGGGACCGTTCGCGATCTCCGCTTCGCCGCAGCAGAACAGCAATGCCGGTGCGTTGGCCGTCAAGCGCTCCTTCACGCGGGCTGGGTAGCCGGGGTCGGCTCGACCGACCGGCCAGATCGCCCGAACCGACCAGCGTTCGAGCGCTTGGGCAAGCTGGACGCCGCGATCGAGCAGGCACTTCAGGCGCTCGGGGTCGATGGGCGCGGTGTTCCCACCCGGCAACTGCGAGTCGCCCCGCAGCAAATCTGCGGGCTCGCCGCCGACAGTCTGAAGCCATAGGGCCATGTCGCGGTATTCGCGCGGCGTGAGGAGGGGTGCCTTTGGACTGCCTGACCCGGTTAGCAACGGCGCGGTCAGCAGCAGGACTGCCTTGGTGTTTTCCGACAGTACCAGGTTCAATTCACCGCCCCGATGCCCTAGCCAAGGCCAAGGGCTAGACTGACCCACTTTCCTTCACTGTTCGCTGACGAACTTGCGACCTGACACCTGACCTCGGTTCGCTGAGGTCACGATCCTCATACGCTGCTGCACGAAGACGCGCCCAGTCGGCATCCCTGTACTCGCTTTGCAGGCCGTGCCCACCGACCGAAGCATCGCGCAATGTGAAGCGCTGCTTCTCTTCGTCCTCGCGCATGGCCATGCGCAAGCCGCGTTCGATCAATGCGCGTAGCGTGATGTTGTTACGCGCTGCATGCGCTTTTGCCTTCCGGGCGAGGCTGTCAGCGATCTCAACGGAGGTCTTCAAAATGTGGGCCTGCCGCATTAATCAATATGGCGGCATACATATACCATCAGCGTCTCATACCCAAGACGCGTGAAGTCGCCTTGCGAGCAGCGGCTGGCTCTCAGCGTATCGCGGGGGCGATGCGAGCGGCGTAACGTGTGCGCAGGAGTTCCATGCGTGGCCCAAGTGGGCTCGCCTGCACTTGGTCGCCGTTTGCGCCGAAGAGCAGCCAATCGCCTGCGTCGCTCTGCCATTCAGGCCACGCCGGGGAGGCATCGCGGGCCGGTTTGCCGGTGCGGGCGAAGGCGAGCCAGTGGGTCATCAGTCGGGACCCAAGATTTCGCAGGTGTTCGTTGTCCGAGTCTTGGCTGCGGAAAAGCAGGGCACCGTCGAAGCCGTGGGG
>VXPR01000368.1:3838-4214 GCA_009839405.1 Gammaproteobacteria bacterium | reverse complement strand
GCCCTTGTGTCTGTTTTAAGTCCCCTCGAGGCCCGCCGCCATCTCTTTCGAGGTGAGTGCTCGTGTTCTGTTTTACCCGCGCTGGGTGGGTTGTGACAGGAAAGTGCGTCCCACCACTGTTGTTGGGGATGTGAGGGCTTTCCTGTCACACCCCCCGAAAAGCGCCTCGCTTTTCGAAGGGCGGTTCTCGCAGGAGGGAGGGTTCTAAACTCCGGCGCAAGCGTCGTTTTCTACGGTGCGGCCTCCTGGTGCCGGTCTTGCTCGTCGCGGGGGGGGGGGGGGGGGGGGGGGGGGGGGGGGCGGGCGGGGTTTGGGGGGGGGGGGGGGGGGCGGGGGGGGGGGGGGGCGGGGGCGGGGGGGGTGGGGGGGGGGGGGG
>VXPR01000368.1:0-3828 GCA_009839405.1 Gammaproteobacteria bacterium | reverse complement strand
GCTGCAGGTGATCCTTGTCCGAAACCGAGAGCGCGAGGCGCACGCTTGAGAGTTCCGAGGAGTGTTCGTCCACCGTCAGGTTGCTGATGCCGGCGTCCACCTGATTGACGGTCGAGGCCAGTTCCGCGATCACGCCCTTGCGGCGCCGCACGGTGAGCAGCAGCACCGTGTCGAACTCCCCGTGCGTGGTGTCGCTCCAGCGTACCGGGATCAGCTCCCGGGGCGAGCGCCGCCGCAGGTCCGCCACGTTCGGGCAAGTCTCTACATGAACGACCAAACCCTTGCCCGGTGTGACATGCCCGGCCACGGGTTCCCCGGGCACCGGACCGCAGCAGCGTGCATAGGTGATGACCAAGCCCTCGCCGCCACGAATGGCCACCGGACCACCTTGATCGATGTCCACCGCCTCGTAGTCCGGGTTGTCGGCCTCCAAGAGCTTTTGCGCGACCATGTAGGCAAGCAGGTCCCCCATGCCGATCTTTTCGAGTAGATCGTCTAGCTTGCGCGTGTCGAACTCGCGGAACACCTTGCGCAGGCGACGGAAGTCGAGCTGCTTGATGGAGGTGCCTGCGTTGGTGAGAGAACGATCGAGCAGCGTGCGGCCGAGGCGGATCGACTCCGACCGTCGTTGCACCTTGAGCGCCTGGCGAATCGCCGACCGGGCGCGGATGGACACCGTGAAAGTGAGCCAGTCTGGGTTCGGCCGGGCGCTCGGTGCCGTGACGATCTCCACCGTCTGTCCCGATTCAAGCTGCTGCGACAGCGGCACCTGGACCCGATCCACTTTGGCGCTGACGCAATGGTTGCCGATGTCGGTGTGCACGGTGTAGGCGAAGTCGATGGGGCAGGCGCCGCGGGGCAGTTCCAGAATGTCGCCGGCCGGGGTGAACACATACACCTCGTCCGGGAATAGGTCGATCTTCAGGCTTTCAATGAACTCCAGCGAGTTGCCGGCACGCTGTTGCAGGTCCAAAAGCCCCGCCACCCATTGTCGAGCGCGCACCTGGCTGCCGCCGCTGCCGTCGTCCTTGTAGAGCCAGTGCCCGGCGATGCCGTTCTCCGCCACGGTGTCCATGGCGCGGGTGCGAATCTGCACCTCGATGGGCACCGCGTTCATGCCGAACAGCGTCGTGTGCAGCGATTGATAGCCGTTGGCCTTGGGAATGGCGATGTAGTCCTTGAAGCGGCCAGCCACCGGCTTGAAGGTGTTGTGAACCACGCCAAGGGCGCGGTAGCAAGTGTCGGCTTGCGCCACGAGGATGCGAAAGCCGAACACGTCCATGATGTTGTGGAACGGCTTGCGCTGCGTCTTCATCTTTCGATAGATGGAATAGAGGTGCTTTTCTCTGCTCACCACGTCCGCTTCGATCCCTTCCCTTCTGAGCGCTCCCTGCAAGGTGTCGCGGATGTGCGACATCAGCGCCTTGCGGTTGCCGCCACCCTTCTTCGACTCGACCGCCCGACGGATGCGGTCTGCGCGCAGCGGGTAGAGCGCTTGGAAGCCCAGGTCCTCGAACTCCACACGCACCAGATTCATGCCCAGCCGATTGGCGATTGGGGCGTAGTAGTCGAGGGTTTCCCGGGCAATGCGGCGGCGTGATTCCGGCGGCATCACGCCGATGGTGCGCATGTTGTGGAGCCGGTCTGCGAGCTTGACGAGAATGACGCGCAAGTCTCGCGCCGTCGCCATTGCCATCTTCTGGAAGTTTTCGGCCTGGGCCTCCGCGCGGGACTGGAAGATGGAACCGAGCTTGGACACCCCGTCGACGATGTCCGCCACCTCTTCGCCGAATTCTTCGGCGAGGGCAGACTTGGATGCGTCCGTATCTTCGAGCACGTCGTGCATGATCGCCGCCATCACCGATTGGTGATCCATCCGCATCTCGGCAAGGATGTGCGCCACTGCTAGCGGATGGGTGATGTAGGCGTGACCGGTGCGGCGAAACTGCCCGCCGTGGTAGCCCTCGGCGAACTGGTAGGCACGCTCGATTTCCTCCACTTCGTGCGGGGGCAGGTAATCGGCGAGCGTATCGAGCAGTACGTGGATGTCCGCCGGCGCCGCGTCGCGGCGCGCCTGCTGGCGCATTTGGTTGACGAAGTAGGAGCCTTCAGCCGGGGAAGCGTCCAAGGGCGTCGATGCGGCGGACTGCGCGGCGTTCTGTTCGGTCGCCGGGCGCGTGGCTGGTAAAGAGCCTTCAGCCGGGGAAGCATCCAAGGGCGTCGATGCGGCGGGCTGCGCTGCGTTTTGTTCGGTCGCCCGGCGCGTGGCTGGTAAAGAGCCTTCCGCCCGGGATGTTTCCGGGACGGTTGGCGCGGGAGTGGCTGCCGGCCTGTCGAGCGCGGCTTCAGAAGTCGTCGGCGCGGTCATCTCCGTAACCGAAAGGCGTTTCGAGCGGCGGCGGTTCCTCGAAGTGAACATCGCCCGCTTCCAGCACTTCGTCGTCGATGAGGCCGGCCGCGATTTCCCGCAGCGCGAGCACCGTGGGCTTGTCGTCCTCTTCGTCCACGAGGGGCTCGACGCCATAACGATGCAGTTGCCGCGCCCGGCGGCTGGCCACCATCACCAGTTCAAAGCGGTTGTCCACTTGCTCCAGACAATCTTCAACGGTCACGCGAGCCATGCTCTTGCCCCAAGCTCCTGAAGAACAATCGAGCTTTGCACCATAGCACTAAGTCGCCCAAGACGCGAGCGTGCAGCAACCAACGGAAAGAGATTGAAACATGGTTGCGCCCCGCCGACGGGGCCATATTGCACCACAAGGCCCCCGCCACCAGGCCCCGCTTCTGCCGCGCACCTCCAAGCCGCCATAATGGCCGTCGCCAAAGAGCCTAAAGAGAGGCACAAGTGCCGGACTTGATCGAGACCTTTGCCGATGGCGTCGCCACCCTCACCATGAACCGCCCAGAAGCGCGCAATGCGCTGTCCGCAGAGATGATGGCGGCGCTCCAGGAAGCCATTCCCCGTTTGGGGCAGGACCCCAAGGTGCGTGCGCTGGTGTTGACCGGCGCGGGAGACGCATTTTGCGCCGGCGGCGACGTAAAGGGATTCGCCCGCGTTTCGTCCGGCTCGCCAGGCCCGCGCGAACGGCCCTCCCTTCACCAGCGGGTTCTGGGCCTGCGCGCAAGCACCGAAATGATCCGCTGGCTGCACGAAATGCCGAAACCGACGTTGGCGGCGATTCCGGGGCCCGCTGCCGGTGGCGGCCTCTCCTTCGCCCTCGCCTGCGACCTTCGCATCGCCGTGGAAACCGCCTTCCTCACCACCGCCTTCGCCAAGATCGGGCTCTCCGGCGACTACGGCGGCACCTACTTCCTGCCGCATCTGGTAGGCGCCGCCAAGGCGCGCGAGCTCTACTTCCTCTCAGACCGAATCCCCGCTCGCGAGGCGCTGCGCCTGGGCCTTGTCAACGAGGTTTTCACCACCGACGACTACGACGCCGGCGTCGCCACCTACGCAAGGCGCTTGGCAGAACTGCCAACCGCAGCCATCGGCCACATGAAGAAGAACCTCAACGCCGCCGAACGCGGCTCCCTCTCCGAGGTCCTGGACCTCGAAGCAACGCACATGACCCTGAGCTTCGACTCCGACGACCACCACCGCTCCGCCGCCGCCTTCGTGCAGAAGGAACCCCCAGTGTTTCGGGGCCGGTAAATGCGGCACCATTCGACCGTCACCGGACGCAAACCATCGCCTAGCGTTTGGGTAGGGCGGAGGGGGGGGGGGGGGGGGGGGTTGAGTGGGGAGGGGGGGGGGGGGGGTGTTGTGGGTGGGGGGGGGGGGGGTTTTATGGTGGGGGGGGGGGAAAGGAAATGAGGAGGCCGGGGGGT
>VXPR01000451.1 GCA_009839405.1 Gammaproteobacteria bacterium | reverse complement strand
TCCCTCCTCCTTTCGTTTCTCTGGAGGGGGGTCGAAAAGCGCCTCGCTTTTCGGAGGGGGCCTTCCCGCAGGGGAGGGGTCTCAACTCCGGCGCAATCGTCGCTTTCTACGGCGCGGCCTCCTAGCCGACGCTTGCACACCGTCAGGAACTCGTCCCAGGAGCGCGCCTGTCGGCGCGTGCGAGGGCGAGACGCCCTCGCCCCCAGGGGCCCGCGCTTCGGGCCAGATCCGTCCGAGCGTAAAAGCGGAGTCGCGGGGTTACCGGTTGGGGGCTTGGTATCTGGTGGGGTCTGGGAGACTTGCTTCTGCGAAGCCGGCGCGGCGGAGGCGGCAGCTGTCGCAGCGGCCGCAGGCGGCGCCGGTGGGGTCGGGTTGGTAGCAGGAGATGGTGTCGGCGTAGTTGACGCCGAGGGCGGTGCCGCGGGTGATGATCTCTGCCTTGGTGAGGTGGATGAGGGGGGCTTCGATGCGCATTCGCTTGCCTTCCACGCCTTCTTTGGTGGCGACGTTGGCGAGTGCCTCGAAGCTCTCGACGAACTCCGGGCGGCAGTCGGGATAGCCAGAATAGTCCACGGCGTTGACGCCGATGAAGATGCGGCTGGCGCTGAGCGTCTCGGCCCAGGCGAGGGCGAGAGCCAGGAGCACGGTGTTGCGGGCCGGTACATAGGTGACGGGGATGCCGTCGGTAGGCTCTTCGGGCACGGCGATCTCGGAGTCGGTCAGCGCCGAGCCGCCGAACGCGGCGAGGTCGATGGGGACGATCCGATGCGCCACGCCAGGCCAACGCCCCACCGCCCGGCGCGCGGCTTCGAGTTCCACGGCGTGGCGCTGGCCGTAGTCCACCGACAAGGCGTGGCAGGCGAAGCCCTGCTCCAGAGCGATGGCAAGAACCGTGGCGGAGTCGAGCCCACCCGATACCAGCACCACAGCCGGCGGCTTCATGCCGCCGGCGTCGTCAGCGTCCAGGCTCATCGCCCCAGAGCAGCTTGTGGAGCTGAATCTGGAAGCGCACATCCAGACCGTCTTCGAGAATCCAGCCCGCCAGCGTGGCGGCATCCATCTCCTCGGCGGATGGCGAGAACAGCACATCGTCGACTCGCGTCGCCAGCGCGTACTCCTCGCACTTCATGCGCGCCCACTCGTAGTCTTGGCGGTCGCAGATGACGAACTTCACCTGATCGTGTCGGCGCAGGTGGGCGATGTTGCCGTAGTGGTTGCGCGCCGACTCGGCCGAGCCCGGCGTCTTCAGGTCCACCACCCGCGACACCCGCTCGTCCACCTCGGCAATGTCGAGCGCGCCGCTGGTCTCGAGGGAGACGCTGAGCCCAAGGTCGCACAGACGCCGCAGCAACTCCGTGCAGGCGGGTTGCGCGAGCGGCTCTCCGCCGGTGACGGTGACGTATTGCGCCCCCTCTTTCTGCACCCGGCCAATGATGGCGTCCAAGGACATGATCTCGCCGCCGCCGAACGCGTACGCCGTGTCGCAGTAGGTGCAGCGCAGGGGGCAGCCGGTGAGGCGGACGAAGGTGGTGGGGCGGCCGACGGTGTTCGCTTCTCCCTGCAACGACAGGAAGATCTCGGTGATGCGCAGCGTGGCGGGATCGTCCCGTTCGGTCACCGGATTTCCGCGGCGTATGCCTCGGCGAGGCTAGACGCCGCGCTGCCCTGGAATTCCGCAATCAAGCGGTCGAGGTATGTGAGGGCCGTGCCGGTGTCGCCGAGCCGGTGGTACACAACGCCCAGCTTGTAGAGCGCGTCCGGCACCTTGGCATGTTCCGGATACAGCGTGATTACCTGCACGAAGGCTTGTCGCGCGAGTTCCAGCTCCTCCAGCGCCAATTGCAGTTCGCCCACCCAGTAGAGGGCGTTGGGCGTGTAGCGTCCGCCCGGGTAATCGGCGACGAGAGCATGGAACCGTTCGATGGCGAGTTGGTAGCCAGCAAGCTGTTCGGTGGTGGGCTGGCCTTGTGCCGTGGTGACGAGCTCGAAGGCGGCACGGTAGGCATCCTCTTCGGTCATCGGCTCGTTCGGATCCGCCCGCGGTGTGGCCAGCCCCTCGTCCGATTCCGCCGAGACCGGCGCTGGCGGTGCCCGCAGGTCCGTCAGCCGGGAGTCGATCTCGATGTAGCGCTCGCGCTGTTCCTTGGCGAGGCGGTCCACCCGCCAGGTGAGTTCCTCCACCAGCCCCGTGAGGTCACGGATTTCCTCTTCGAGGGTTTGGATGCGGTAATAGAGCGCCGCCATGCCAGCGCGTTCCTCGGCGTCTTCCACCCGCGGTCTGGGCGCCCGAGGATCGATGTCGCGGAACGTGGTGGCAGCGCCTTCCGGGGGCTGCACGGCCTCGCTGCGATCCTCCACGGGAGCGGCGCCATCGGCACCCGCCGCGGCGACCAACAGGATGCACGAGGCCAGAAACGAAACCGGTGGGGTGTTCATTGCAGGACTTTCCACCCGTATGGACGGGACGAGACTGGCAAAACCTAGCGCGGCAGAGGACGGCGACCCCTCTGGCCGCCGTCGCCAAGCCGCGCTGGCCGCGTGGACCAGCAGACGCTGCGCCGCTCTCCCCGGCGCAGCCCTCTAGCGGCGCAGCCTTTTAGCGATAGATCAGTTCGGCCCGCCGGTTGCGTGACCAAGCGCTCTCGTCGTGGCCAGGATCCGCCGGCCGCTCTTCGCCGTAGCTCACCGAGTCCACTTGCGATGCCCGCACGCCAGATGAAGTCAGGAAGCCCTCCACGGCGCCGGAACGTCGTTCGCCGAGCGCGAGGTTGTACTCCCGCGTGCCCCGCTCGTCGCAATGTCCCTCGATGACGACGGAACGGTCCGGGAAATCGCGCAGGAACTCGGCGTGCATTTGCAGCACCGCCAGATCCCGCTGCGACAGCGTTGCCTGGTCGAAATCGAAGTAGAACGTCCGCGACAGCGGATTGCCGCTCAGATCCACAGGATTGCCCTCGGCATCCATGCGCTTAGGCGGCTCCTCCACGGGCGGCGGCGGCGTCGTCTCGACCACGGGTGGCGGATCGTCCGGTGGCTCTACCGGGTCCGGGTCGGACTTGCATCCCACCAGCGCGAGCGTCGCTGCGACACCCGCCACGCCGAGTAGGCGGCCAATCTTGCGCGTCATTTATTCCCTCCGAAGCTGCTCTGTTGCAGGCTACTCAAACGCTATTCGCTGCCAGAGACGACTCTCGTCGTGTCCAGAAACGGCGACCATGTGGGCTCGCGAACGTCTCCCGACGCAGAGCGTAATTGGTACGTCGCGCCGCCGTCAATTGATACCACCGCAAGAATGCCCCGCCCACCGTCCTGCGTCGCGTAAATCAGCATGGCGCCATTGGGCGCAACCGATGGGGATTCATCCAGTGAAGTGGCGGTGAGCACCCGTGGCAGATCGTCGCGTTCGAGGTCCTTCCAGGCGATGTGGTAGATGCCGTCGCGCCGATGGACATAGATGAGGTGGCGCTGATCCGGCAGCAGGCGGGCACGGGCGTTGTAGTCGCCGTGGAAGGTGAGGCGCTCGACGAACAGGGTTGCAAGGTCCACTTGGTAGATTTGCGGGCGGCGGCCGCGGTCGGAGGTGAAGATCAACGCGTCTCCGGCGGCGTTCCAGGTGGGTTCGGTGTCGATGGCGCCGGGATGCCGCGTGACCCGCCGCAACGCCCCGGTAGCGATGTCCTGCGTGTAGATTTCCGAATTGCCGTCGCGTGACAGCGACATGGCGAGGGTGTTGCCGTCGGGGGAGAAGGCGGGTGCGCCGTTGATGCCCTCGAAGTTGGCGACGATGCGGCGCTCGTCGGTGCCGAGGTCGTGCACGACGATGCTCGACTTGCCGGTCTCGAACGAAACGTAGGCAATGCGCATGCCGTCCGGTGACCAGCCGGGCGACATCAAGGGTTCCGTGGACTCGAACACCGTCCGCGCCCGTTCGCCGTCGGAGTCCGCCAGCCGAAGCTGGTAGCGGGCATAGCTCGTGCCCGGGTTCTGCACCAAGACGTAGAGAATCCGGGTCGAGAAGGCGCCGCGCACGCCGGTGATGGCGGCATAGGCGTCGTCGGCAATGCGGTGCGCCACGTCGCGCATGTGCACCGGCGAGGCGACCAGCCGCCGCGACAGCAGCTCGCGGCCAGCGGTGACGTCATAGAGATGCCATGCGACGCCGAGCTCGCCATTCGGTTCCAAGTCGGCGCGACCGATGAGCAGGTAGTCCATGCCGACGATGCGCC
>VXPR01000495.1 GCA_009839405.1 Gammaproteobacteria bacterium | reverse complement strand
CTACACGCGTATCCACGGCGGCACCGTCAGATTCGGATACGAGACACCCCCGCGAGGGGGGAGTGACATTTGGGGGCACAGGATGCATTGGGGGAAACTCTAGCGATCCACGAGATTCAATCGCATCCCGCCGATGGTGACCTGCGAATCGCCGGTACGAACGCCACGCCGTTCGCCGGCAGCCAGCACTTCTTCCGCTAGTTCGGTTCGAATGTCGAGTTCCGAGAGGCCCTCCGGGCGTCCGTCGCTACAGGGCACGAATCGTAGTTCCGCGTTCTCCAACGCGATCACATTTCCAGCCGCAGGAATCTCGGCGATGGCGGACCAGCGTTCGGCGACCGCGCCCGGATCGTCGCATTGCATGGTGGCAGCGCTGATTGCGCTCACCCGCGAGGTGCGCCCCATCTGCCAGTTCGGGCCCGCCGGATGCCAGGGCCCTTCAGGGTCGTTCGCTCCCTCGCCGAGCATTTGGTCGATCTCGAAGAACGAGCCGCCGGTATCCTTGGGGTGGAGCTGCATGTTGACGAACGACGCGCCGGCATGGTCGCTCACGAGGCGAATGCCGAGCTCGGCGAACTTCGCCCGCCGCGGCGCCTGATCGTCGCACTGGGTGATGACCATGTAGCCGCCATCGCCGCCGCGCCGGTCCAGATAGCGACGACCGGCCGTGTTTTCGGCGCGGTCCTGCGGCGCCACCACCTCGATGAACTGGCTGCCGACCGGGTACAGGGCGTTGTGCAAGCCAAACGTGCCGACACCGGGGTCGTTGAAGCACACCTTGACGCCAAGCACATCAGTGAGCAGCGACTCAACCGGTGCCAACTCCTCCGCCACGAACGCAATCTGCCGCAATCTCAGGTACATGCCCCACCCTTCATGTTGTCGCGAGCGCATACGGTAACATCGGCTACAGGCGAGCAACGGCGGTGGCGAGACATGACAGCGAGCGGATCGGTTCGGGCCGAGGTGCGCTACCTGAACGACGAGTGGAAGGAGCGAGCGGACCGCCCTTTCATCTACGACCGCGACACGCGCCGTCGCAACACCACGCGCCACGAAGTGGAGATCATCGACGCGCGCGGCCTGACCGCAACCGGCACGGTCAATGTTGAGACCAACGGCCTCACCTTCGCCCGCCACGAAACCTCTGTGCGCGACTTCCACGACGCCGAGGCGGTGCGCGCCAGCTACGAGGCCGAAATCGCGCCCATGCTGCAAGCCGCCACCGGCGCCCGCGAAGTCTTCGTGCAGAGCCATCAAGTTCGCACCGAAGACCCGGAGACGTTCCTCGGCGCCTACTCCCGCTACATCCACTGCGACTACCCGCTGCATCCGATGCAGGACCGCGAACGCAATCTCCTGCGCCAGCACGGCAGCGCGCTCGCGAACGAAGTGGCGGACCTCGACTTCGCCTGGTTCAACATCTGGGAGCCCATCGAACGCCCGGCCATCCAGAACCAGCTCACCATTCTGGACGCAGCTTCCACAGCACCGGAAGACTTCCAGGAATACCACTTCACTGAGAGCGCCACCGGAGGCTACGCAGCCATCCCCACCCGCAACCCCCGTCACCGCTTCCTCTACTTCTCCGAAATGCGTCCCGGCGAAGCCGCCATCTTCAAGCAATACGACTCCCGCCCGAACCAGCCCATGGTGTGCCCCCACACAGCCTTCTACGACCCCTCCGTAGGCGAGGACCACCCCGGCCGCCGCAGCGTCGAATTCCGCGCTCTGGTGGTGTACTGACCTGCAGCGCCTTTCGCATGGCGGTGAGGCAGGGGTGACGTATGGCCGGCAAGCTCTATTCCGAGGACGAGCTTTCCGCGTTGCGGAATGCCACGAAGCGAGTGACGAACCCAAACGCTCGCTGGTCCGAAAAGCCGGCCGGCATGCCGGTCCACCGTCAGCGAGTGTTCCAAGCTCAATCGGAGGAGACTGAGCGAGGTCATTACGAGATCTACCAGCGGGAGAACATCCGGGACCCTCGACTACTCTTGTGGAATCGTTTATTTGCCTCTTGACGGCACGCGCCTTACGCTAGCCCGCTACAACGGTTCGGGGCACGAGCACGGCGAAATCGCATACCGGCCACACATCCATTCCGCAACGCACGACGCAATCGCTGCTGGCGTGCGACCCGAACGCGAGGCCAAGGCAACGGAGCGCTACTCCACGTCGGAATCGGCGCTCGCGTGCCTGTTGCAGGACTTTCGGGTTGCCGGCCTTATGGCCAAACCCAACAGCGGAGACTGTTGCCATGAGCTTGGAGCGGGAACGCCTCGAAAGGCAGCTTTGCGAGCGGCTGTGCGAAGAGGTGCGTCTGACGGTTCGCCCAGATGGGGCACTCATGCTTCGGACTCGGTTCGAGTTCCCTGACGGAGACCGATTTCCGCTCCATGTCTCCGAAACGCTGACTGGCGGCGTGCGCCTGTCAGACCGCGGCCACACGCTAATGCACATGAGCTACGACCATGACATCGATGCCTTCCTGCAAGGCGGCCGAGGCCTGCTTCTGGAACGACTCGTAAACGAGACCGGCATTTCCCAGGATGGAGGCGAGTTCTTCGTCGAGTGTCCCGCGGACGACCTGCCCTATGCGGTGTTCCAGCTAGGGCAAGCATTGACACGGATTTACGATCTCACGCTTCTGTCCCGATCGCGGGTCAAATCCACCTTCTATGACGACCTCGCCGATCTGCTGACGAGCCTCATCGACCAAGACCGGATTGCCGTGGACTACCGGCCAGAAGGGATTCCGAACCCTGAAGCCTATCCCGTCGATTCAGAATCGAAGGTAAATCATCGAGCATTCCGCTGTTCCTGTACGGCATACCCAACCGTGACAAGGCACGATTGACCACGATTATGCTGTCGCACTTCAATCAGCATAGAGTGCCGTACGAGTCCTTGCTCGTATTCGAGGACCAAGCGGACATCCCGCGGCTAGACTTGGCGCGTCTTTCCGATGTCGGGGGCGAGATGATCTCCTCCCTCGAATCGGCTTCCGACTTGGAGCGCAAACTCCTCGCACGAGCTGCGTAGCGCGACCGCTCCCGCACGCCCGGCGAGCCGGTTCAGGCCACCTGTTTAGTCGGGTCCACGCGTACGCCGAGGGTATGTGCGACCCGATCAAGCGCCAACGGCCAAGAGACTGCGCAGGCCCAGCTAGACGTCGAGCCGCCAAGAGTCGCCGTCCTTGCGCAGGTGGCCGGCGGTGGGGCCGGCGAAGTGCGTGCCGATGATCAGTACCGGGCGCTCCGCGTAACGTTCGATGAATGCCTGTCGGGTCGTGGCGGCGGCGTCCTGGTCCGTGTCGGCGGTGGTGGACCAATCCGGGTGGGCGATCTGGCAGGGGTGGTGGATCATGTCGCCGGTGATGACCGCCTCTTCGCCGCGCGATGTGATGTGAACGCTGACGTGGCCGGGGGTGTGACCCGGCGTTGGCTCTAGGCGCACTTCCTCGTTCACTACCGCATCGTCAGCCACGAGATCCGCAAGGCCGGCATCGAAGATCGGCTGCACCGAATCCTCGATCACCGGGCCGTATTCCTCCTGCGACTCCTGCCGCCAGTGCTCCCACTCGCGCTCGGCGTAGAGATAGCGGGCGTTGCCAAACGTCGGTGCCCAGCGGCCGTCCACCAGTCGCGTGTTCCAGCCGACGTGATCGACGTGCATGTGCGTGCAAAGCACCGTGTCCACGCCCTCGGTGTCGAACCCGGCTTCGGCGAAGTCGGCGAGGAAGCTCGTCTGCATCCGGTTCCAGCGCGGATAGTTGCGTTCCTTGCCGTTGCCGATGCAGGTGTCGACGACGATCGTCTGCCCGCCGGACTCGATCACGAGGCTGTGGAACGAGAGCACCAGGCGCTTGTCCTCTTCGACGAAGGGCCCGATCCAGTCGATGGCGCCGATGTTCTCGGCATTGGCCTGGGGCAGGATGTAGTTGCCGACACTCGCGGACGTGAGTTCCACGACCCGGGTGACGGTGACGTCGCCAATCTTCCAGCGCAGCATTGCATGGGCCCCACTCACCTTCCCCTCTCCGCACCATAGCAGACCGACAGCACCACACGCGGCTCTGCGCCCTCCTGCGACATTCCCCTCCGAGAAACGGCGAGGAACGCCGTTCCTCGACTCCCCCGCAAGGGGGAGTGACAGGAAGGCCCCCGCGTTCCCAACAAAGGTGGTGGCGCGTACTTTCCTGTCACTCCCCCCTCGCGGGGGAGTCGAGAAAAGCGTCC
>VXPR01000139.1 GCA_009839405.1 Gammaproteobacteria bacterium | reverse complement strand
GGCTTGCCTCGCGGAACCCCCGGCCACCGGGGTGTTTTTGCTTTCGTCTTCGCCCCGGGGCGGCTTGGCCTCGCGGCGCCCCCCGACCAGGTCCGGCGCCAGCACGCGCAGGCCGTCGGCGACGAGGAGCGGGATCATCTTGCGGTAGAGATAGCTCCACGTGGGTTGCCCATGCATGCAGAGCACGATGGGGCCGTCGGCTGGCCCCTCGTCGAGGTGATGGACGCGCAGTGTGCCGCCCTCGCCGTCGGCGACGTTGGTGTAGTGCGGTGCAAAGGGAAAGCCGGGCAGGTTGGCAAAGCGTTCTTCTGGAGTGCGTAGGACTTGCATGGGTGATTCCTGTGGTCAGCGAGGGTTGAGTTGCGTGCGGCGCCGCTGCCGGATGAGCCTGACGAGGGCTGCGATCAGGACGATGCCGACGCCGGCACCGGCGACGAGCCAGCCGAGGTTCGCCATCGCGCGGTCGAACAGATAGTTGATGAGCAGTTGCCGCCCGGGCGAATAGGAGGCGGGCACTTCCCGCACGCCCACGCGCTCGGCGTAGGCTTCGTAGTCGGCCAGCAGTTCCTCGAGCCGTTGCGGCTGCTCGGCGGCGAGGTCCCGAGTCTCGCCCGGGTCCTCTTCGATGTTGAACAGGCGCCAGCGACCGTCGCCCTCCGGGGCGCCAACTCGAACCAGCTTGTGTGCGCCCTTGAAGACGCCGGCGTGACCGGCGGTCTCGAAGCCGATGGCCGCGTCGGCGGGGTGGATGCTGGCGGTGACGTCGCGTAGCGCCGGAGCGAGGCTCAGCCCGCTGATGGGCTGCTTGCCGGCAGGCATTGTGTCACTCGTGCCGGTGAGTTCGAGCAGGGTCGGCACGATGTCCGTCGCATGGGCGAAGGCGTCCGCGACTCCCCTGGCCTCGACACCGGGCCCCGACATGATCAGCGGCACGCGGATTCCCCCTTCTCCGCCGTGGAACTTGTAGTAGGCGAGCGGTGCCGCTGCGGCGCGGGCGAAGTGCGGGCCGATGATGGCGTAGCTGCCCTTCTCGCCGAGGGTCGCGAGGTCGCGGCGATAGCCGACGTCTTCGGCCCAGGAGTCGAAGACGGCGCTTGCGGACGGGTCGCCAGCTTCCGGGCCGTTGTCTGACAGCACGACGAAGACGGTGTTTTCGGCGAGGCCGGCGCCGGTCAGGTAGTCAATGAGGCGGCCAAAGTGGTGATCCATCGCTTCGAGCATGCCCGCGTTGACCGCCATGTTCTTGGCGGCGAACGCTTTTTCGTCCGCTGTCAGAGCTTCCCAGTCGGCTTGCTCGGGAGTGTTTGCGGGCGGGGCTGTGGCTGGGAAGACGCCGGCGGCCACGGCACCCCGGTGGCGAGCGCGCCGGAGCGCGTCCCAGCCCTCGTCGTAGGTTCCCGCGTACCGTTCCGTGAACTCGCGCGGCGCCTGCACCGGCAGATGCACCGCCTGAAAGCCGAGGTAGGCGAAGAAGGGGCTTGAGTTCGCCGCCCCTCGGTCTGCGTCGATGAAGTCGACTAGCGTGTCCACAAGGTGCTCGGAGGAGTAGAAATCCTCCGGCAGATCGGTGGGCTTGCCGTCGGCGAACCAGGGCGGCGGTTCGTCGTAGATGGGCAGGTATGCCTTCTTTTCGTAGTTGTCGGCGCCGGTCGCATCGAGGGCGAACGTGCGGTCGAAGCCCCTTGCGCTCGGCAGCGAAGACGCCGTGCTGCCAAGGTTCCACTTGCCGCTGAGATACGTGCGGTATCCGGCCGCGCGCAGGCGGCTCGCGATGGTCACCACATCCGTGCGCAGCTCTCCCTCGTAGCCGGGCCGGCCGCGATCGCGAAGGGGGGTGGCGACGTAGAGGCTGGCAACGCCGGCGAGGTGGGAGTCCACCCCCGTCAGCAGCATGGCGCGGGTTGGCGAGCACATCGGCGAGACGTGGAAGTTGCTGAACCGCACGCCGTCTGCGGCGAGGGCGTCGATGTGCGGCGTGCGGATTTCGCTGCCGTAGGCGCCGAAGTCGGAGAAGCCGACATCGTCCGCGACGACCATCACCACATTCGGCTGCGATGCCGGCGACGGGGCTGGTTCTGCCGCCGGCGAGGCCGTCGCGAGTGTTGCAATCGCCGTGAGGGCAAGCGCGAGCCGTTGTGTGATGTGGTTGGCGGCAGGCATGTCCTGGTCCGCGATCAGTGTCGCGCACTAGACCACCGATGGCAGTCAATGTCATTACAATTTCTCGGGCAGGTTCGAGGGTGTGGTGCTCGAGGGGGATGTCGATGAGCCGGCGGGCGGGTGTGGTGATCGGTTGCGTGGTGGTGCTGGCGGCCTTGGCTGGCGTCGCTTGGATGTACCGTCTGGAACTCCTGCTCCAAGTCGTGGAGTTCCAGCAGCGCCGCGATGTTGCGCCGACGCAGACGATCGACTGGGACTCGGGCACAGACCCCGCCGGCCGATCGGTAGCGGAGCGCCCGCCCAACATCGTCGTCATCCTCGCGGACGATCTCGGCTGGAACGACTTGAGCTGGCAGGGCGGCGGCGTTGCCGGCGGCAGTGTGCCCACCCCGAACCTCGACGCCCTGGCGCACGAGGGCGTGCAGTTCGCCAACGGCTACGCCGCCAACGGCACCTGCGCCCCCTCCCGCGCCGCCCTGATGACCGGCCGTTACAGCACCCGTTTCGGCTTCGAGTTCACGCCGACGCCGGCCGGCTTCAGCACTATGGTTCCCATGCTCAGCAACGCAACGCCAGGCCGGCTGCGGCCGAGCGTAGTGGAAGAGACGGGGCCGTCGATCCCCTACGAGGACATGGGCGTGCCGGCGTCCGAGATCACCTTGGCGGAGCTCTTGAAGCCGGCCGGCTACCACAGCGTGCACATCGGCAAATGGCATCTCGGCACCAGCGGCGGCATGGCGCCCCACGACCAGGGCTTCGACGAGAGCCTGCTCATGGCGAGTGGCCTGTACCTGCCCGAGGACGATCCGGATGTCGTCAACTCGAAGCAGGACTTCGATGCCATCGACCGGTTCCTTTGGCGCGCCATGCGGTTCGGGGCATCGTTCAACGGCGGCGAGGAGTTCGAGCCGGGCGGCTACGTGACCGACTACTACACCGACCAAGCCGTCAAGGTCATCGAGGCCAACCGCGACCGCCCCTTCTTCCTCTACCTCGCGCACTGGGCCGTGCACACGCCGCTGCAGGCCTTGAAGGACGACTACGACGCCCTCGGGCACATCGACGAGCATCGCCTGCGCGTGTACGCCGCGATGGTTCGCTCCCTCGACCGCAGCGTCGGCCGGGTGCTGGACGCCCTGCGCGACAACGGACTAGAGGAAAACACTCTCGTGTTCTTCACGTCGGACAACGGCGGTCCGGCCTACATCGGCCTGCCGCGCGTCAACGAGCCGTTCCGCGGCTGGAAGATCAGCTTCTTCGAGGGCGGCATCCACGTGCCCTTCTTCCTCAAGTGGCCGGCGCGGCTGGCGGGCGGGCAGAGCTTCGAACCCCCGGTGCACGGCTTCGACATCTTCGCCACGGCAGCGGCCGCAGCCGGCGTCGAACCACCGAGCGACCGCGCCATCGACGGCGTCGATCTTGTCCCCTACGTCGCCGGCGAAGCCGAGGGCGCGCCCCACGAGGCCCTGTTCTGGCGCACCGGCGGCTACCAGGTGGTCCTGGCCGACGGCTACAAGCTCCAGGTCAACGATCCGCCTGCACCGAGCCAGCAATGGCTCTTCCACCTGCCCACCGACCCGACCGAGCAGGTGAACCTCGCTGCCGACGAACCAGAGCGCGTAGCCGCACTCCGAGAGCTCCTCGCCAAACACAACGCCGAACAGGCGGAGCCCCTCTGGCCATCCGCCGTCCGCTCCCCCATCAACATCGACAAGACCCTACTTGAGCCCGACGCCGCCGAGGACGAGTTCATCTACTGGTTCAACTGAGGAACGGCGTGCGCCGGCTCCCGACCGCCCCGAGATTGCGCGCCTTGCGGGGCGCTGGAGGGCGGGACGCCCTCGCCCCCAAGGCCCTCGCTTCGAGTCGAATCCTCAGGCGACCAACGTGACGGGCCTCGTAGGGGCGGGGCTTGCCCCTGGGACAAGGCCCGCCCCTACGAAGCCATCGCAGTCGCGAGGAAGACGTAGCCTAAGCTCCGCTCAGGGAACTAGGGGTTGCTGCCGAGCCAGTCCATCGGGTCCGTCGGTTCGCCGTCGGCGCGCACCTCGAAGTACACGCCCACGTCGGCGCGGCCGCCGCTC
>VXPR01000266.1 GCA_009839405.1 Gammaproteobacteria bacterium | reverse complement strand
CTGGGCTTGGCAGAAATACCTCGACGGCTGCGCCAACCACTGGATGCCGCAGGAAGTGAACATGACGGCGGATGTGGCGCTGTGGCGCTCCGACGACGGCCTCACTGCCGACGAGCGTCTCGTCGTCAAGCGCAGCCTGGGCTTTTTCTCCACCGCCGATTCGCTGGTGGCGAACAACCTCGTGCTCGCCATCTATCGGCTCATCACCAATCCGGAATGCCGTCAGTATCTGCTTCGCCAAGCGTTCGAGGAAGCCATTCACACCCACGCCTACCAGTACTGCATCGAGTCACTCGGCATGGACGAAGGCGAGATCTTCAACATGTACCACGAGGTGCCGGCGGTGGCCGACAAGGCCTCGTGGGCGATGAAGTACACGCGCGAACTGTCCGACCCCACATTCCGCACCGGCACGCCGGAGACGGACCGGGCGCTGCTCAAGAACCTGATCGCCTACTACTGCGTGCTTGAAGGCATCTTCTTCTATTGCGGCTTCACGCAGATCCTCTCCATGGGCCGCCGCAACAAGATGACCGGCACCTCGGAGCAGTTCCAGTACATCCTTCGCGACGAATCCATGCACGTCAACTTCGGCATCGACGCCATCAACCAGATCAAGCTCGAGAACCCGGATCTGTGGGACGAGGACATGCAATCCCTCGCCACGGAGATGATCGTCGAAGGCACCGAACTCGAAACCCGCTACGCCCGCGACACCATGCCCCGCGGCATCCTTGGCATGAACGCCAACACCATGGAGGAGTACCTCCAGTTCATCGCCAACCGCCGCTTGGCCCAACTCGGCCTCCCGGAACGCTATCCCGGCGCCCGCAACCCCTTCCCCTGGA
Organism: Gammaproteobacteria bacterium; assembly: GCA_009839405.1. Lineage (GTDB taxonomy): Bacteria > Pseudomonadota > Gammaproteobacteria > Pseudomonadales > Azotimanducaceae > VXYL01. Next base: position 3,412 of record VXPR01000266.1, on the reverse strand, counting down.
TGTCGGAAATCATGGACCTCAAGAAGGAAAAGAACTTCTTCGAAACCCGCGTAACGGAATACCAAACCGGCGGTGCCCTGAGCTGGGATTGACCCGCTTGCCAGGCCTCGCGTCTGCTCGGCCGAGAAGCTTTAGCAGGGGTCCGTAGGCACGCGTGGAGGGCAGGGCGCTGCCCCCAGGAGAAGCGAACCTTGCCTCAGTACCCCTCCGCCAGCAACGGGAATGCGGACATCACGTCGTAGGGACCTGGCAATGGCAGGGCCCGTTCCACCATGTCTGGCGAGAGGTCGTCGATGTCTGCGATGCCCATGAGGCCCATGGTGAGCTTGATTTCCGTCTCGAGCAGCTCCAGCGCACGTACGACGCCGGGTGCACCGCGGGCGGCCATGCCGAGGGCGAGGAGGCGGCCGGTGCCCACCGCGGTGGCGCCTAGGCAGAGGCCCTTCACCACGTCGGCGCCGCGCAGGAAGCCGCCGTCGACGATCACGGGGGCCCGGCCATCCACGGCCTCGACCACCTCCGGCAGCATGTCGATGCAGCCCTTGGCATGGTCGAGCTGGCGACCGCCGTGGTTGGAGACATAGATGATGTCCACGCCCGCCTCGACGGCTCGGGCGGCGTCGTCGGCGCGGGCGATGCCCTTGAGCACGAGCGGGATGTCGAAGTTCTCCTTGACATGCGCCACCGTGTCCCAGTCCATGCGTGCCTGCGCGAAGAAATCGGCGTTGGCGTCCTGTTCGCGCGGATCGAGCAGAGAAATCCGCCCTGACCCAGGTATGTAGCGCTTGTGGATGTCGCGCTCGCGACGGCTGTACAGCGCGGTGTCCACGGTGAGGCAGAAGGCGTCGTAGCCGGCCTCGATGGTGCGGCTGATGACGTCGTCCATCCAGGCGCGGTCGCCGATGAGGTAAAGCTGGAAGATCTTGCTGCAGCCAGGCGTCTTGGCCACGGTCTCGAAATCCGGCAGCGCGGCGGAACTCAGGATCATCGCCGTGCCGAACTCCGCCGCGGCTTCGGCCACGGATACCCCGCCACCAGCCTCGAATTGCTGCACCGAGCCGATGGGCGGCAGCACCACCGGAACGCGCATGGGCGCGCCAAGCAGTTGCCGCTCGGTGCGGATTTCGGTGACGTTGTTCAACACCTTGGGGCGGAATGCCCATGACGAGAGGCTCAGCCGGTTGCGCTTCACGGCGGCTTCGGAATCGGCGCCACCACGCAGGTAGTCCCAAAGGTTGTCGTTGAGGTTGCGCCGCGCCTGCTTGGCGATTTCCCCAAGCGTCATGAATTCTTCTTCCAAGGTGCCCTTCCCCGCTCGCGAATGCGGCGCGCATCATACCCGTAGGTCCGTAGGGGCGGGGCTTGTCCCCGCCCGTCTTGAGCTAGTTCCTGCGGGAGGAACTGATGGCGGCGATACAATGCCGACTGTTATTGCGGCGAAGCGGGATGCAGGTTTGACCATCGTGATTGTCGGCGGCGGCCATGCTGCCGGTCAGGCGGCGGCGAGCCTCCGTCAGGAGGGCTACGACGAGGCCATCGTCGTGGTCGGTGACGAGCCGCACCTGCCGTATCAGCGCCCGCCGCTTTCCAAGGAATATCTGGCTGGCGAGCAGGGGCTCGACCGCATCCATCTGCGGCCGCAGAAGTTCTATGCCGATCGCGACATCGAGGTGCGTTCGGGCGTGCGGGTATCGGCAATCGACCGCGCCCGGAACGCCGTGATTTGCGACGACGACACGACGCTGCCCTACGACCGCCTCCTGCTTGCCACGGGATCGCGTCCACGACGGCTGGACGTACCGGGGTGCGACCTCGCCGGCGTCTGCCTGCTCCGCACCATCGCCGACGCCGACTCGATCCGCGAAAAGCTCAAGGCCGGTGCCAAGCTCGTCATCGTTGGCGGCGGCTACATTGGCCTCGAAGTGGCATCCGTCGCGGTGCAGCATGGCTTGGACGTTACGGTCCTGGAAATGGAGGAGCGGATTCTGGCGCGGGTCACGACGCCGGCCATGTCGGCGTTCTACCATCGCCTGCACACCGGCAAGGGCGTCACCATCCGAACCGGTGCCCGGGCGGCCGCGTTCGCCGGCAACGGCCGCCTTGCCGAGGTGCGTTGCGACGACGGCACGTCAGTGTCAGCGGATTTGGCGGTCGTTGGCGTCGGCATCGTGCCCAATGTGGAACTCGCCGAAGAGGCGGGCCTCGCCTGTGACAACGGCATCGTCGTGGACGAGCGCGCCGGCACCGCCGACGAGCGCATCTACGCTGCCGGCGACTGCACCAACCATCCCAACCGACTCCTGGGGCGACGCTTGCGGCTGGAGTCCGTGCCCAACGCCATGGAACAGTCGCGGGTCGCCGCCGCGAACATGGCAGGGGGCGAGCGCACCTATGCCAGCGTGCCGTGGTTCTGGTCTGATCAATACGACCTCAAGCTGCAAATGGTGGGCTTCTCCACGGACGCCGAACACGAAGTGGTGCGGGGCGATCCCGACGAGGAGACGTTCGCCACCTTCCACTTTCGCGGCGACACGCTGATCGCCGCGGATGCGGTGAACCGACCGCGCGAGTTCATGGTCGCACGGCAGCTCGTGGGTCGAACGGTGGACACGAGCCGTCTCGCGGACCCCGCCACCGACTTGAAGTCGCTGCTGTCAGGCTAGCGCCGCCAGACTCCTCGCTGGCGCTCGGTGTCTGGCCCCAGCCCCCACCTACCCAAGACCTTGCGCCGCAGAATGACGCTGTCGCGCCATTTTCTACGGCGCAAGCTCCTAGGCCGCCAAACCCCTCGCTGACGCTCGGCGTCTGGCCCCCACCTACCTATGACCTTGCGCCGTAGAATGACGCCAACGCGCCACTTCTACGGCGCAAGCTCCTAGCGGGGACCAGGCTGATGCGGGCCAGCGCCGGATCGGACGTCGTGGATGCCGACGTCATGGACCCAAAGCTGAAGTCGATCTTGGAGGAAGACGAACGCGCGGACGAGGGCTACATCTTCTGCGCCGCCTGCTCGCACGTCATCGGCCACGTCAACGACCGCTTCGAGGTCAACGGCTCGTTCGAGCATCGCTTCGTCAATCCCTACGGCTTCGAGCACCACTTCGGCTGCCACCGCGAAGCGCACGGCTGCGCCATCACCGGCGGGCCGCAGGCAGCCGACAGCTGGTTTCCAGGCTTTCGCTGGCGCCTCGCCGACTGCGGCGGCTGCGGCGTTCACATGGGATGGCTGTTCGAGCGCGACGACGCCCATTTCTTCGGCTTGATCCTGCACCGCATCCAAGCTGGGTGAGGCGGTCGGGCTCCGTGAAGGACCTTGCCTCGCACCGCATTGCCGCAAGCGCACGGCCGTCCTCGCCCAGCCGCATCGTCCGAATCCCACCACCCCCGGTTGAGTAAAATCCCGCCCATGAGC